>JANWZE010000113.1 GCA_025054955.1 Blastocatellia bacterium
AACAAGGCGCTTGACGGGTTGGAGAAGGCTTACGAGGCGCGCCACTTCTTCATGCCGTTCATCAGCGTCGAACCAATGTTTGACTCGCTCCGCTCGGACCCGCGCTTTCAAGATCTGCGGCGCCGCATAGGGCTGGCGCCCAGTCAGTGAGTAATACCAACTGCAGAGCTGTCGTTCGAGTCACCGGTGACGACGCGGGGATCGCTCATGAGCGGAGGCTCGCCACGAAGCATGAAAACTTGGGAGCGCCCTTGCAAGCGGGGTCAAGCGGGCACGCCCGCAGGCGTGCGCTCCCATGGATTCTTAAGGGAATCAGCCATGGGCAATGATCCCACCACGAACGATGAAAACTCGGGAGCGCACGCTTCTACCGTGCTTGTTTGGCAGGCCAGAGGCCTGCAAGAGGCGGAGCCGCAGCTAAAGGCAATTGAAAATCGCTCTGGGACAAAAGACGCACCGCTGCGCCGGTCGTCAGTGATGGCTTGTTGACGTGCCCAGTCACTCCGTTTCTTGCCAAGGGCACTGTGCCACCAAACGAAACCCGATACTCCCACCAAGAGCTTACAACTTCCCAACACGAACCCGTCTTCCCAGTTGGGGCTGTCGCCATCCAGTTTCAATCCCCGCCGCCAGGAAGCCCTTTATCATTCGGTGGATTTTGCAAACCTTCGTAACCGAGAATCGGCAACGCCGCATAAGCGTTCAGCGGTTCGATACCAATCTCAACGAGGCGAATGAGCCCGAGGCCTTTCAGCTCCAACCACTCTTCTTCGCGCATGACGATTTCATTTCCGTCCAGGCGCGGCGTTGCCACCATCACACACAGCTCTTCTTCTGGCGGCACGTCAAAATCAATGCGCACTGTTGGATGAACAACCACCTGGCGTGTCGTCATATTGGAGGCGGCGATGCGTCGCTTCTTGTCAGTTGAGAAGACTCCGTGGTTGAAGAATGCAAAGACACTGAAGCCGGTGAACTGGATCGGCGGGGCGGCATACTTTTGTTTTTTCTTTTTGGCATGATCGGCCAGCTCCAGGTAGACATTCCGCACGTCGGGCCAAGGACCGACGTCCTCACTCGCTTCGTGATTGAGAGTGACCGGGACAACATTGGAACTGGGAAGATATTCATACTCGCCTTCCCCTTCCTTTTGAACGTGCACGCTGACGATGCCGGCGGACAAGCGTGTCTCGACGATGGGCGGTTCGTCATGCGGCTCGGCTGTATTGAACCAACGGCGCTCAGTCAGCCGAACGCCGCCGACAATCGCAGCGAAAGCATAACCTGAACCGTCTGCTTGATAGTCGGGATGAACAAAGATGTAGCCGCCGGCGAGGCGGATGGTCACATGCATACTGGTCGTTTTTTTAGAATGAGCTCGTGCCATGATGTTCAACCTCCTCAAGTAGAGTCTGTTGGTTAATCCCGTGCGCCGATGCGCTGGGGAATTTCAGTGTGTAAACGGAAAGAGGGTGGTTCTATTTACCGACCACTGCCCACGACGAAGGTGGTTCTATTCACCGACCACTGCCCACAACGAGGAATGGAGCCCAGTAATAAGGATGTTGGTTGGCAGCAGGACCCGATAGGATATTGGTTTGAGCGGCTCGGAGCGCCGCGGCGGCTGATGCGCCGCTCCGCCATCGTTGATGAAAAACGGTCATCAACTCCACGGTGGTTGGTGAATCGGCAATGGGCCAGAGACTGCTGACCAGTGTGGGCACGCCGGCGCGGATGAACGGGCGCGTCAATCCAACAAGTCCCTCGCCGCTGAAAAAATCACCCAATGCAGAATTGCAAGCCGAGAGAACAACCAGCGACGTCTGCGATAATTGCATCGAGTAGAGTTCGATGATCTGAAGAAGTCCATCGCGATGACCGGGTCGCGGTAACAGCGGCGCGCCCGCTGCGTCAGCCGACAGCGGCGCTAACGCCAGCGCTGAGAACATCGGTTCGCGCTCGCGCATGAGGAAGTGGGTAGCAAAATGAATGGTGTCGTACTGCGGCATCAGCGACCGGATTCGATCCTCAGTTGCGTCGCGTCCCACCAGCGTGACGGCGACCGGATACGATGCGCCGATGCGCTCAATTTCCTGTCGGGCAAATGGCAATGGCGCAAGCCGCAGATGCTCGGCGACGCTCGGATTGCCCACCGCCAACAGCCGTGACCGCGACGTAGGCTTTCGTTGGCTCAGCTCGTGACAATGCAGAAAAATGCTCGCGCTTGGGCTGAAGCACAGTGGGTAGTCCTCAATCAAATAACGCCCTGTCGTTGGTGAGACAAGCGCGGCGAAGGGCAGCTCATGCAGCACATCGTCGGGCACGATGCACAGCTTTTTCTTCGCATCCAGAAACGGTGCGATGGGTTCAATCAAAATCCGATACAAGTCCTGCGCTTGCTCACGCAGCAGTGGCAACGGCGCGCGTTGATTGATGGCCGAGCGCAGCGTTCTCAGGCGCTGGCGCACGTCAGCAACGGCAACAGGCACGTCAGCCGTGCGCAGCGGCTGGTGGCGATCGAGCAGCCAGATCAGGATTTTTCTGTCGGTCACGGCATACTGCAACAGAGTCACATCATCGGGCAACGAGGCGATAAGATCACCAGTCCGCCGTGGTCGCGCGTCGGCCGCGAGCGTGATCGTACTCAGATTATCCTGGCTGAGCATGAGCGTTGGTGTTGAAACCAGATCAAGAAACGACCGCGCTTTGGCTCGTTCGGCATAATCAAGCGCGGCCATCGCGTCGTCGAACCGCTCATACAGCAGCAGCGCCATTTGATCGTAGACTTGCTTAGCTCGCGTGAAGAAGAAGTTTCGTTCAGCTTCCTGCGCCAGTTGCGCGCGGTTTTGTTCAAAAATCTCAATCGCCTGCTCCAGGTGTTGCCGGGCAGCTTCAAGCTGGTTCATGGCTAGATGAGTTTGGGCGCTGTCGAAGAAGAGTTCCAATCGGCGTTCCTGCTTCTGCCCTATCAGCAAGCGGCATTGGTCAAAGATGGCGGCGGCCTCGCTCAGTCGTCCGACGGCATGCTCCAATCGTCCGAGGCGACTCAGGGTGAACGCTTGCGCATCGCGCCGTTCATCTGCGTGGGTAATTGCTCGGTTGATTTCCAAAGCGCGGTTCAACAGGCGGCGGGCCTCTTCGTAATCGCCCAATTTGATCTGAAGCTGCGCAGCGTTGGTCAATGTATTCGAGAAGAGCGACCAGTTGGTCTGCGTTGCTTGTTGTTTGCGCGTCAGCACCTCTTGCTGATACCGGCTTGCCATCCACTCGTCATTCAATCCCATGTATGCCGACGCGATGTTTTGATAGATGGCATCAGTGAGCAACGGGCGGGCGGTTTTCAGGCCGAGTGCGAGCGCTTGTTGGTAGGTGGCAATGGCCGAGTCATACTGTCGCAAGTAGACCTGATTGTTGCCGATGGCCAGGTAAATCTCGGCGGCCTCTCCCCACAGGTGATGAGTCTGCTCCAGCGCAAGCGCTTGCTGCAAGTATTTCAGACTTTCGGAATAGTAGCCTAAAAAGCTGTAGGTTTTTCCCAACAGAATCAGTGCATAGAGCTCGTGCCACTTGTGATTCCGTTGGCGGACCTGCGGCAGCACTCGTTCCAGTTGATCGAGCGTCTGCGCGAATTTGGTTTGAGCATAGAGATTGTCGGCGATGAAGAGTTCAGCGCGTTCGGCATAGAGCGGGTCGCCCAGCCGCCTCATCACGCTGGCAGCGCGCGTGAGCGCCTGCACGGCGGCGTCATACTGCCCGGCGTGGGCCAAGCGGCGGCCTTGCAGATACTGGCGGCAGGCGCTGAGATGTTCCGCCCACACGCGGCGCGGCAGTGCTTGATAGGCCTGCATGGCGTCGGCGACCGCTGTGTCCCCTTTCAGTGTGGCCAGTAAACGGCCAATGGAGTCACAGAGTTGACGATGTCGTTGAGCCGCCGACTCGTCGTTCTCGTGTCGCGCGGTCAAGTAGTCAGGAATGGTTTGATTGACAGCCAGCGGCTCGATCCAGAAAGCAAAGTCCTTGACCAGTTGCTCCATGCGCGTCGCGTCGTTTTGGTCGAAGGCTGTGATGAATTGCTGCTGGATGTGTTGTTGCTGATCTTCCCATCCGGTCTGACGCTGGTTTTGAAGAGTCGCTAAATGGTTGCGCGCCTCCTGGAGCCAGCCGCCGTCGGTTTCCAAATGCAGGTAACGCTGCCAATCCTGCTCGGCTGCGTGCAGCAGCCACAATCGCTGGTGACACAGAGCGCGGTTGAACCAAGCCACCGGCCAATCGGCGTCCATCTGGACGGCCTGGTTGAATGCCCGTAAGGCGTCTGCCAAGCGGCCTTGGGCAAAGAACGCCGCGCCGAGATCATTATGAATTTCGGCATTGACAGTTTCATCGTTGAGCAAGGCGGTCAGCTCACGTGCAGCATCATCGAATTTTTGTTGATTGAGGAAGAACCGGACGAGGGCATGTCGCGCAGCCGGCTCAGACGCGCTCAAGACACGTTCGGCCAACAGCGTGCCTACGACTGAGAGGCGTCGGTCATGAGCGAAAGAGTCCCCCTGATCGCTGCGGTGGCTTTGGTACGGCGCATAGGGAAAGTCGCCGGAGATTCTGGGCTCGAGCGGACGCCACGCTTGATAAGCCTGTCTGAGCACGCTCATAGCCTGATGAACCGGTGACGGACGTGTCAGAAACCACATTCCTATCGCAGCGCCTGCCGCGCTCACACATAACACCACGATCATGAGCTGTGACAGTGCCCGTCTGTTTCTCAACAGCCTGTTTGGCGAGGTGTTGCTCATGGCGTGGAAACAAAGACATTAGTGACGGGGAATCGCGCTTAGGTGTTGCCGGGCCTCCTCAGCCCATGCAGATGACCAATCCACCGCCAGGTACTGCTGCCAGGCCGCTCGCGCGTCCGACCACCGCGACAACAGTTGCAAACACAGCGCGCGATTGAATAATGCTTCGGGCAAGCGCGGATTGTGCGCCAGGGCTTGATCGAACGCGCGCAGCGCACCGCTCAGGTCCGCTCGCTGCATATAGGCGACGCCTATATCACACTGAATCTCAGCCGAAGTGGGCTGTTGTGAGAGAGCCTGCGTTAAGGCGCTGAGCGCCTGTTCCGGTTGGCGGCTCAGCAGGTAGTATCGTCCGAGCGCGTGATGAGCAGCCGCCGAGTTCGTTTTGGCGACAGCGCTCTTGAGCAGTTGCTCAGCCAGCGCCAGCGCCGTTTGGTTGCCGGTTGCGCTCGCAGCGTTTCGCTCGGCGTGATACGGCGCATAGGGAAAGCCGCCGGTCAATCGCGCTTGCAGCAGGCGTTCATCGGTATAAGCCTGCCGCAGCGCTTGCATCCCTTGATCCAGCTCAGAATGGTTGCCAAGTAACGCCCAAACTAGCGCCGAAAGGGCTACTGCGGCGAGCAACGATGCGGCTATGCGCCAGTGCCGCAGGACCCAAGGCTTGGTCAGGGGTCGGATCGTAGCCGGGCGTATCTGTGCAGGGCGCGCCTGCAGTTGCTTGGCCTGCTCAGTTAGTGCCGCCAGCTCCAGACGCTCCAGCTCCTGTTGCTCCTCATCGCTGATCTCTGGTTGCACCAGCTTGATCACCATAACCAGCGTGTGTCGGCAGGTGGGACAACTGAGCAGATGGTTCTCCATCTGTTGTTGCCGCTCTTTGTCCAGCGTGCCTTCCAGGTAGCCGAACCATACTTCCTCGTTCGGGCATTGCAGGTTGTTCTGGGTCTGTTGATCGCTCATCGCCGTCCGTCCATTCTCCATCCCCTACCCGTTGCTCCCGGTATATTGCTTACTGCTACAACCATAAAAGACGTAAATTTGTCCAAAAAATCCTTCGCCCTTCAAAAATTTTTTTTCTTCTGACGATGGGGCGTAGTTCGCTTAAACACGATCAATCTGACCCCGTCGCCTGGTTTCGTTCTTGTTCCAGCTGCTCGCGCAATTTCTCTTTGAGCCGCAGCAGGATACTCTCAATTCCTTTGGCCGTCAGTCCCCAGCCGGTCTGAGCGGCTAATTGGCGAGCCGGCAATCCATCAAACACGTGCAATACAAAGAGCAGAATGTTGCGCTCCTTGTGCTCGTCTGGAAGCAGCCGCTCCAGACGGCGACAAACATCATGAATGGTGAGCTGTTGCTCAAGTTGATGATCAATATCGCCAGGCTGCGGCGCCAGCGGTTTGTCTGCTGAGCGCTTGGTGGTTGAACCTTCCTGAGCAAACAATTGATGCCAGGAAATGACCTGGCTCGGAGCGGGCGCCACCGCTTGATCTCGCAGGTAATCAATCACCACCCGCGTGGCGATCCGAGCCAGATAGAGGTAGATCGAATCTTCATGTCGTCCTTGAAAGTAGCGCAATGCTTGTTTTTTATGATTGAGCAATCGCAGGTAGACATCCTGAACAAGATCGCGAATGATTTCGCGTGTGCTCTCATGGCTCAGCTCGTCTCTCCAAGCAGCATGAAACTTGAGCGCGCGAGCTACATAGAGGGTCAGACAGGGAGTAAAACGATTGACGAATTCGTCCCAAGCCAGTGAGTCATCAGGGGTGGCCGCACAATGACGCACCAACTCAATGTTGGACATCTGTTTGATATCTCTGCCCATACCCTGTCTGTTGTCTACGCCGCCAAACTGTCGTTCAGCGTGACTATTGGTTGTTCGCCACCCGTTTGAACCGGATGCCGTTCACGGTGTCATCGCGAGAGGAAGAGCGCCTTACCTCACGACCCCACGAATCTCGCCGGCGCAAGTCTATCATACCGAATGCGCATGATGTAAGCGCGAGTTCGGCTCAAACCATCTGCACGCGCTCTGAAGGGCTGACGGCGTGGTAGCTGCGTCAGATGGGACTTTTCCTCGCTGAAATGCAGAGCCGGTAGAGTGAAACGAATGTTACAACGATGAAATGTTGAGCGAGAGCTGGAGGCCGCGCCGAGGCTCTCAGTTGTGCCTCATGGTCAACGAGATAGCCGATGGATTGGTAGCCATCTGTGTTTGGCATACAGTTTGCCCCTTTCTCAAGGGGTTGTTGGCTTATGAGCCGGAGACATCCCCTCTGAAGTGCTGAGCGCTTCAGGGAGTTAACACTAAGGAGAGATAAGTATGAACCCAGTTCTTGCGTTTTTGCTTCAGGTCGTAGATACCTCGACCAACCTGGTCATTCTCGGCATTTTGATTGCCTTGGCGGTTGTGCTTGGCATGGCTGTTATGCGTAAGCGCCAGAAGGCGTGATGCTCGAATCGCGTTCAGGCATCCGACCAAACAACTAAAAAGAGTACGTCACACTGAGATTTTCACGAGGCTCCATTCCCCGTCAGGGGCACGCATGGCCCGTTGTTCTGGGAGCGTGTGTGCGGATCTGACTTGTGTTGGCCGGCCCAGTCAGACCGTTCCGTCCAATCCAAGAGCAATGAGAGTCATGGTCTTTGTGTAGATTCACTGTTCGGCAAACCATTTGCTTGCGTTCGCGCCTCTCTGCCGCTACGCTGTGCTTCACACAGCGGGTGAATTTGCAAGCAGAGGTTGCCGTCATGAACCGATCAATCCAACCGGTACTGTCAGTTTCAACTTCCTGGAAACGACTTGAAGCGCCATGGTTCATTCTCTTGGCGCTGGCGAC
>JANWZE010000114.1 GCA_025054955.1 Blastocatellia bacterium
GCGCTGGAAGCAACGCTGCGATACGCGCTCAAGCGCGGACTGGAAGAAGCCTTTCAGCTCGAAGAGACCGAACTTGGCGCCGAACCCGTCGGCAGGGATGAGCATCGAGCCATCCTGATCTACGAAGCAGCAGAAGGCGGCGCCGGGGTATTGCGAAGGCTCATCGAGGAGCCCGACGCTCTATCTGAGGTGGCCCGCTGCGCGCTGGAGATCTGCCATTTCGATGCCACCGGCAACGACGTGAAGCCCGATTGCCACGCAGCCTGTTACGAGTGTCTCCTGAACTTCGGGAACCAGCAGGAGGCGCTAGTCCTTGACCGACACAAGATTCAGCAAATGCTTCTGGATTTGGCCGCGAGCCGGACCGAACTTCGTGTGCAGGGCCGGTCCCGACAAGAACATCTCGTGTGGTTGTGGTCGCTGACCGACTCTCGCTCTGAACTCGAACGCCGGTTCTTGCAGGCGCTGGCTGAGGGAAACTACCGATTACCCGATGAAGCACAGAAGCCGATCACGTCGCCACGGTGCATACCGGACTTTTTCTATGCACCGAATGTCTGTGTGTTTTGCGACGGCGCGGTGCATGACCAGCCAGATCAATCGGCCCACGATCAGGAACTGCGAAGCGAGCTGATTCGGCGCGGATACCGGGTGATCGTGATCCGTTACGACCAGGACCTGCTGGGGCAGATAAACCGGCATCCTGAGATCTTTGGGGGCCAATAACAGTTGAGTAGAAAACGACCATGTTCTTTGTAGGGGGCGTCGCGGTGAAGGTGATTGATTTTCGCGGGAATGAGGTGGTGCGAGTGGTACCATTAGGCGAGGTAGCTTACAAACAATGAAACCGATTCGTCTTTGAGGGCATGCCCGTGAGAACATGCACTATCGCGGGGCGTCAGAGCAGGAGGTTGTTGAAGCGATTGAGACTGCCCCGTGGGAGCCAACCGAACGGGGACGGTTGGAGTGTCGAAAAGATTTCGCTTACGGATAAGATTTGGAATGGCAGATTCTATGCCACAAAACGAGTTCGGCCTATCTTTGTGGAGGAGGCTGAGGAGATTGTAGTGATCACCGTTTGTGTGTACTATCTCTAATCAGGAGACCTGAAGCCATGAGAATCACATACGATACCGAAGCGGACGCGCTGTACATCCGTTTCATTGAAACCACTGTGACCACCGAGCATGTGGCCGAAGGGATTGTGGTGGACTATGCGGCGGATGGTCGGATTGCTGGCATAGAAATCCTGGACGCGCGCAAACGCTTTGGCGACTCGGAAGTGTTCCGACGGGTCATCTTGGAGAACGTCGCGCTGGCAACACCTGCCGCCGCTGGGCCGCCGTAGCGAAAATGCGCGGCACCATCTCGTTTCCCTTCCAGCCAGGCGAGCACCGAGGCATTACCGTGAAGGTGATTGATTTTCGGGAGGGATGGAGTAATATGAGCGGTGAATTTCAGATGGGGCGGCGGAAAGAACGGAAGGGGTGGGTAGGGAATGAAGGAGAGCAGAGTTGAAAATACGTTGTTTGGTGCGTCATTAGGAGCGAACTTAGAGGCTTTTCTGTATGACATCAACCCCTGGTGGCGAGGCCAGCCCATGCGACCCCTCCCTCCTTTTCGCCGCTGGCTGTTTGAGCATACGTTGCAGCGTCTCAAATCAGGGCTGTCGGCTGTGACGGTGCTGCGTGGTCCGCGTCAGGTAGGGAAAACCACGTTGCAGGAGCATATCATTGACCACCTGTTGCATCGGGAGGACGTGGACCCAAGGCGGATCTTCCGCGTGCAGTTTGACGAGATTCCTTCTCTCAAAGGGTTGGACGATCCCATCCTCAGCCTATGCCGTTGGTTCGAGAGCCGCATCCTGGGCGACTCTTTCAATGCCTGGGCACACAAAGGGAAACCCGTCTTTCTGTTTTTTGACGAGGTGCAGAACTTGTCCGACTGGGCGCCGCAAGTGAAAGCCCTGGTGGACCATCACGCCGTGCGGGTGCTTCTGACAGGCAGTTCTGCATTGCGCATCGAACACGGGCGCGACAGTTTGGCGGGGAGAATTTCCACGTTGGAACTGGGGACCTTGTTGCTGCGTGAAGTTGCAGCGATGCGCGGATGGGGCACGTTGGATCCCCTGCTTCCACTCAACGGGCTAAAAGTCCTCAAGGAACGCGTGTTTTGGGAAGAACTGCGGGACTATGGCCTGCGGCATCGCACGATACGTAACCAAGGCTTTGCTGCCTTTTCCGAGCGCGGCGGTTATCCCGTCGCCCAGGCGCGCACCGACCGCCCGTGGGAAGAGGTGGCAGACCAGTTGAACGAAACGGTCATTCGTCGAGTGATTCAACATGATTTGCGCCTGGGTGAACGCGGACGCAAGCGTGACCAGGACCTGTTGGAGGAAATCTTTCGCCTCTGCTGCCGCTATGCGGGTCAGTCGCCGGGGCAGTCCATTTTTGCGCAAGAACTGCGGATGGCTTTGACCGCTAACGTGGGCTGGCAGCGCGTGCTGGCTTACCTTCGCTTCCTGAATGACACGTTGCTCATTCGGTTGGTGCAGCCGTTGGAACTTCGGTTGAAACGGCGTAAAGGACGCCCTAAGATTTGCTTGTGCGACCACTCCCTGCGCGCGAGTTGGCTGCAGGAAGTGATCCCCCTCACACCTGAAGGTCTACAAACTGCACCCCACATGAGCAACCTGGCGGGGCATATCGCGGAGAGCATTGTCGGTTATTTTCTCGGCACCATTCCCGGATTGGATCTCGCATGGTTTCCGGAGCGAGGAATGGAGCCAGAAGTGGATTTTGTCATGACAGTGGGTGAACACCGCATACCTTTGGAGGTCAAGTATCGGCAGCACATTGACGAACATCGCGATACTTTGGGGCTGCGAGCGTTCATTGAAAAGACGGTTTACCAGGCTCCGTTTGGCGTCCTTGTCACTCTCTCGGATGCAGTATCAGTCACTGACCCTCGCATCGTACCTCTCCCCCTTTCATCACTCTTGTTGATGAGGTGAGATCACACGTCTCCCCTCGTTGACAACCCCATCCTCAACCCGCCCTTTGAAGAGCCGGGCCATCAGCGTTGGGGAACATGACCTGAGAAAAGGAGAGAAAGCAATGCAAAGGCTGAAGACTTGCTCCGTCAGTTGCCGCCAGAGCTAGCCATGTCTCTCCTTGAGAATAATCATTTTCATGCTTCGCAGCGTGCGCGGAGCATAAGAAAATCGCCCACGAAACACACGAAGCTCACGAAAGAATTGTATTTTCATGGTCCGTGGCGAGCGCGGAGCTCATGGGCGATTCCTTTGCACAAGGAGAATTTTCATGGCAGCCCCCACCAGCCTCACCCGCGACGCATTGGCCGAAGCGCTTGTTGCTTCGCTGGAAGGCCCTTTGCCCGAAGGGACGCCGCGCCGCGTCTCCGAGCCTGTGCACGTGCCAGGGAAAGGTGACTTCAGTGCTGGGCGTGCGGCGGGCTGAAAAGACGACGTTCGTGTACCAACTGCGGAGTGAATATCTGGCGCACGGCGGCGCTCGGACAGCAATCCCTTATGTCAACTTTGAGGGTGAGCGCTTAGCGGAGCTGGAAGGGGCTCAGCTCGGCCTTCCTCTGCGGTGATTCCGGCGACGCTGAAGCCGCTACCCGTGAGGTGCGCGCCTTACGAGACGCCGGACGCCGATGGCCACGCGCCAAACGGTGGCTTCTGACCCTGACCCGTGACCGCACGCCTGCTGATCCGCCCCAGGATATTCACTGTTGGCCAGCTTATCGGTGGATGCTTACAGCCTCTCATTGACGCCGGCAACCTGCGTGGATGGTGGACCGCACGCGCCCTCGATTGATGGGAAATTTGACGATCACCCTCATCTGTCACGCGCTGAGGCAAACCACACTCCGGCTATCACGAGACGCCCGCAATTTTTGCCGCTCCACCTTGTACTCGCCTTTGAAGACGTTCTAAGATAAGGCTTCAAAACAAATGGAGGGTCTATGCAAAAATTCTACATCGCTACTTTGATGATCGGGTGCTGGCTTGCTGGTCTAATGATCGTCCACCCAGCACACAAGCCGGAGACAAAAAATGCAAATCTGATCTACCCCGGCGAGAAGCATTTCAAGAACATTCGCATGCTGACCGTCGAGGGCGAAAATGCTGAAGCGTATTTCAATTTCAAAGATAACAAACTCATCTTCCAATCAACTCATGGCCCCTATCAGTGCGATCAAATCTTCACGATGAACCTGGACGGCTCCAACATGAAGCTGGTTAGCACCGGCAAAGGACGAACCACCTGCGCTTACTTCTTCCCCGATGGCAAGAAAATCATTTACGCTTCAACCCACGCAGCCAGCCCTGAGTGCCCGCCGAAGGCCGATTTCTCGAAAGGTTATGTTTGGAAAGTTTACAACTCGTTCGATCTGTACGTAGCCAATGCCGACGGTTCCAATCCGAAGCCGTTCTTGCCCGCCCCCGGTTATGACGCCGAAGCTACGATCTCGCCCAAGAAAGATAAAATCGTATTCACCTCGATGCGCAACGGTGATCTGGATATTTACACCGTCAATCTGGATGGCACCGGCTTGCAACAACTGACCACCGAGCTGGGCTACGATGGAGGACCGTTCTTTTCGTGGGACGGCAAGAAAATCGTCTATCGCTCATACCATCCGAAAACGCCCGAAGCAGTGCGGCGCTACAAAGACCTGCTGGCCGAAGAATTGATCGAGCCCTCCAACTTTCAGATCATGGTGATGAACGCCGACGGCAGCAATAAACGTCAGATCACGCATAATGAGGCAGCCAACTTTGCTCCGTTTTATCACCCCGACAATAAACGAATCATTTTCTGTTCGAGTCTGAATAGCCCCAATCGTCGTCGCCCAGATTTCAATCTGTGGATGATCAACGAAGATGGGACAGGTCTCAAACAGATCACATTCTTTGATGGATTCGATGGCTTCCCGATGTTCAGCAGAGATGGAAAGAAACTCGTGTTCGCATCGAATCGCATGAATCGCAAGCCGAACGACACAAATATCTTCATCGCTGATTGGGTGGAATAAATAAGGCCTCAAGGGGTTACACGCCGATGAACTTCTCTTCGTCGTAGCGGCGCGGCGGCATCGCTGCACAAGCGACTTCTTGCCAGCCAACCTAACTCGTCCGCTGCTCGGCATTCCATCGTGGCGCAGTCAAGCGGCGGCCATCTTCAATCGAAATGCCCGGCTCATCTAGTTGCGTCCGGTCCCACAGTTTGCAGGTCACTTTCTTGTGCATTTGATCCAGCCCTTCGCAATAGTTGGTGAATTGGCAGCGGCGAATCTCGGCGCCACGCCCCAGCCGCATCTTCAAGAACCAATCAGGGTCAGCCAACGATTGGCGAGCTGCTGCAATGATGTCGGCTTCGCCGCGTTGGAGAATGCCTTCAGCTTGCTGGAACGTGCAGATGCCGCCCGATGTGACCACCGGTGTGGTATAGCCAGCTTGATTGACGGCGCGCTTGATGGCCGCAGCCAACGGCACATTGCGCCCAAAGGGTCCGCGTTCATCTGACAGCACCGTCGGCATGCACTCGTAGCCGCTCGGCCCCGTGTAGGGATATACAGCCCAACCAATGCGGGGTTGTTTGGCGTCTTCAAATTTGCCGCCTTTGGAGACTGAAAGAAAATCGAATCCGGCTTTGGCAAATTCGACGGCAAAATAGACAGCGTCGTCAATCCGATTGCCCCCTTCGATCACCTCGTCACCGAGGAAGCGAACGCCGACGACATAATCATGCCCGACTCGCTCGCGCACAGCCTGATAGACCTCCAGCGGCAATCGCACACGATGCTCACGCGGCCCACCATATCCATCCGCACGGTCATTGCGGGCGCTGAGAAACGAGGCCATCGTGTACGCATGCGCGTAATGCAATTCGACCCCGTCGAAACCAGCCTCCCTGGCTCGCGCAGCGGCGGCGGCGAAAATATCCGGCAAGACCTGTGGCAATTCACGAATATGAGGTAGGTGCATGTCAGTGACGCGCTCGCGATAGCCATAGCGCAGCGATTCCAATTCGCGTTCGTTCAGGATGCGATCATGCCATTGATCGGAGGCCGAAGCGAGAAATGAACGAATCTCCTGCTCATCAGCGTGGAGCCAGCGCTCATCACCACTCAGCTCGACCAGCGCGCGCCGATGCCGCTCGGTGACCACAAAAAATCGTTGAAAGTAGGTGGCCGGAGCAGGTCGTCGCTTCACTGTGAGGAAGTCAATGATTTGAATGAACAGGCGCGTTCGACCGCGACTTTCATGGCGCACGGTCTCGACTAACTGCCGCAGTCCGGGAATAAACCGATCATGCCCAATGCGCAGCAGTGGTCCACTGGGAATGTCACGCACGCCGGTGGCTTCCACAACGATGGCAGCGGGTTGACCCGCAGCAAATCGAGCGTACCACGCCAGAATTTCGGGCGTGACGTATCCCTCTTCAGTAGCGCGCCACGGGACCATAGCCGGAACCCACGTCCGTGATTCCAATGTCACCGAACCCACTTGGATTGGACTGAACAAGCGTGAACGCGCCGCTTCATCGGCGGTCGGCCACCGCGCTTCGGGCAGTGGGTGTCGAATGGGATTCTCAGGATGCCACATCGTCGTCTGTCGCTCGTCTGGTTGAGTGATTCAGTGTCGCCCGCAATGATCTTCGACCAAATTGAGCAGCCGGTCAATCTCCTCAGGTGAGTTGAAGAAATGGCACGAGACACGCACGCCGCCCACCTGCGACGTGTACCGCACCGACACCAGCACATCATGATCAAGCAACCACTCCATCAGCGCGACATTCTCCTGCGCTGAACCGACGCTGAATGTGACAATGCCGGAACGATACTCGCGCTCAATCGGTGTTACAACCTGCACGCCAAGCGTTTGCAAGCCGGCGATCAAACGATCCGTCAGCGCGTAGATATGCTCAGCAATACGCGCTGGTCCCAGCTCGTTAATCAGTGTGACTGAGGCAGCCAGTCCAATCGCGCCGGGATAATTGGCCGTGCCGCCAACCTCATAGCGACGCGCTTGGCTGACAAGCGAATGGTTCTGCATGGGCCTGATGGAAGGCGTTTGAAAATACTGCCCCCAGCCGCCGCGCGGGGATTGCAAACTCAAATAGCCGCCAAGCGGCGGCTTCAATTGCTCCATGACATCACGACGTATGTAGAGAAAGCCGCAGCCAAATGGCGCATTCAACCATTTATGTCCACCACAAGCGAGCAGATCAATTGGTGTGGCCTGCACATCCATCGGCATCGCACCAATGTGCTGAATGGCATCCACCACGAGCCAGACACGCTGCTCACGACACAACCGGCTGAGCGCCGCCAAATCACAGCGAAAACCGTTGCTCCACTGAACCGAGCTGATCACAACGGCCTTCGTCCGAGGCGTGAGCCAGTCGGCGATGTCCTGAATCTGAATCACGCCGTCACGATTGGGCACAACTTCAACCTCGATGCCTGCCCTCTGCTGCTTCTGACGCCACGGCAGAGCCACTTGCAAAAACTCCAAATCGGACAACAGCACGCGATCACCACGCACGAGCGGCAACGCTTCGGCGGCGATGTTGAGTCCATGCGTCGTGCTTTCGACGAGCGCAATTTCATCGGCATGCGCGTTAATCAGCCGCGCAAGTTGCGGACGAGCTTCGGCGCGTTGCTGATCCATCACAATATGCAGCTCAGTTGAGGATCGGCTCGGACAGCGCAACGTCATCTCCAAGAACGACTGGATAGCTTCGACGGCGACCTTCGGCGCTAAACTCACACAGGCTGCATCAAGAAAAATCTTATCGTTCACTCCAGGGAACTGATCACGAACATCAAGCATAGCATCGGCTGAAAGAGTCAAAATTGATCACGAACGTCAAGCATACCATCGGCTGGAAGACTCAAAATTGATCACGAACGTCAAGCATACCATCGGCTGAAACCAGCCATAGAAGCATCGGCTCTAGAACCCGCTAGACGGCCTGTAGGTGTCGTCTGGGATAACATAGCTCAATCGTCCTGAGCTGATCAACGAAGATGTTTGCCTCCATCCACGCGAATGCACTCGCCGGTGATGAACTCCGATTCAATTAACGCTACGACCACTTTTGCAACTTCTTCGGCGCCGCCCCAATGACCGAGCGGTGTTGCCGCTCGAATGGCAGCATCTTGCTCCGGCGTCGTCGTGGGTGGCGGCAGGATTGGCCCCGGCGCAATGCAATTGACCAAGATGTTGAACGAAGCCAGTTCAAGCGCCAGCGCCTGTGTTAGCCCAATCAGACCATATTTCGCCACATAGTAAGGCAGATAGCCGCGATACCGCGGACGCCCGCTGGCAGCTCCCCAATCGGCCACCGTGATGATCCGACCACCGCCACGCGCTTTCATGCTTGATTCGACTTCGCGCACACAAAGGAACGCTCCCTTCAGATCCACATTCAAATTGCGGTCCCAATCGGCTTCGGTCAGGTCCTCGTAGGATTTGTGCTCGTAGACCGATGCCATGTAGATGAGAATATCTATGCCGTCAAACACCGAGAGCGCCTGCGCGACCAGGGCGCGCACTTGCTCAGCCTGCGATACGTCCGTTTGCACGGCTATGGCGCGACGCCCCTGTTGCTGCACATCCCGCACAGTGGCCTGAGCGATGTCACGCGAACGATGGTAAGTCAGCACCACATCAGCGCCCGCTTGCGCCAACGTGACGGCCACAGTGCGCCCGATTCTAGCGCCGCCTGTAATCAGTGCCACTTTATCTTGGATGTGCATACGGCCTTGATACTTCTCGATTCCCAACGCTCAGCGACCGATCACTCGCTACCGCCGTGAGACGCTCGGACTGTGCTTCAGATAAAATCGAAGCGGTTTGTCTTTCCACTCGCCGGCGTAGTCAACATTGATTCGGGTTGTGACGACAATCTCCTGCGGTTCGATGACGTGGCCCCAGTCTTCCAGATACAGCACCGAGCCGCACAAATCAGCGCCATTCAATCTTCGATCAATTCGCATAAAGCGCGTCAGTTTGCCCGGTCCGCTGGCAATCCGTTCCCACTGACGACGCTGATCGTATGGAACGGACAGTTCGGGCGCAGAGACCGGCTCCAATGCTCGAATCAACACAGCAGCAGGAAAACCATCGCGCTCGGTGACGATATTAAAACAGTCATACATGCCGTAAATCAGATAAACATAAGCAAAGCCCGGCGGGCCAAACATCACGGCTGTGCGATTGGTTCTGCCCCGCGACGCATGACAGGCGCGGTCCTCCGGACCGACGTAGGCTTCGGTCTCGACAATCCGCCCGACACGTTTTTCATCGGGCAACTGATGAACCAAGACTTTGCCTAACAGATCGCGGGCGACGTCCACCGCAGGACGATCATAAAACGATCGTGGTAACCGGTTCAGCTTCATGCGTGCTATATGATATTGATACATCGGGCAAAATCCAATAGACTTGTCGCCTGATTATTTTTGCACTGAGGAGGAACAATCTTGATGTCAGGGGAAATGATTGAGTTTCAAGTCAACGGAGGGACGTGTCCTGGCTACTTATCCATCCCCGCTTCAGGCCAGGGTCCTGGTGTCATTGTCATTCAAGAGTGGTGGGGACTTGTTCCACACATCAAAGAGGTTGCCGACCGGCTGGCCGGCGAAGGATTCGTTGCGCTGGCGCCAGACCTGTATCACGGACAGGCAACCACATCACCGGATGAAGCAGGCAAACTGATGATGGCCTTGCGCATTGATGAAGTCGAAAAAGAGCTGCGCGGCGCTGTTCAATACTTGATTGATCACCCCGCCACCACTGGCGACAAGGTGGGCAGCATCGGTTTTTGCATGGGCGGCCAACTCTCACTCTATGCAGCGTGCAAAAACCCGCAGATCGCCGCCTGCGTCAATTTCTACGGCATTCATCCCAATGTTCATCCGCCGCTAGAGGAACTGCAAGGAGCTTTTCTCGGTCTGTTCGCCGAACGGGATGCCTTTGTTCCAGTCTCAGCCGCGCGTGAGCTTGAGGACAAGCTGAAAGCACTGGGCAAGACGGCGGAGGTGCATATCTATCCCGGCCTGGAACATGCGTTCTTCAATGATTCTCGCCCAGAGGTCTACAACAAAGAAGCTGCCGAGGATGCTTGGCGTCGTGTCCTGGCCTTCTATCGGCAACATTTGAGCAAATAAATTTGGCCACTTCTTGGCGGAATCATTCAAAAGCGAGGGCACGCTGCAAAATAAGTGAGGGTGTTGTTTCGCTTGGTCCGCGCAAATTGAGAGCTGTCTATGACGGAGGCGGGATTCAACCGTCGCTGACACGACGAAACCTATATCATAAAGTCTAAAGGAACGAATTCGGGACGCAGCGTCGGTAGACGCCGCAAGAAGGTCGCCGGTCTCATATCGAGAATGTGGACAATCACCGCCCCGGACGCAGCGTCGGTAGACGCCGCAAGAAGGTCGCCAGACGTGAAACGTCTGGGTGACGTATCATCCCCCGGTCTCCAGTGCGCCTTGGAGAGGCGCCACCCGTTCCCCATCGGCCCGTTCATGCTCTCCAATCGCTGGTTGCCAATGCGCTGCTCTGGCGCGTCTCCAACGCGCTACAAATATTTATTTGACCTGCTGTCTCAGACGTTGCACGTCTGGCTCCCTTCTGCTTGCGCCTCCAGCGCAAGCCCTACGTGTGCCACTATGAGAGGAATCTTCCAAGAACCTTCGCACGCCACTAGATGTAATGGAATTCTTTTGTGTCGTTCGTGTGTCTCGTGGGCTACTTCCCCTAAAAGCTCCCGACTACCGCGATTTCCGAGTCACACACTTGACGTTGAAGCACCGGTGGTCTACTTTTGTGGCAGCCCGGTACAGAGAATCCCCTATGAGGAGGTATCATTACACCAATGTGACGCACAAACTCATAATTTGATGAGTAACATGACTGTGGCGGTTGAAGTGTCCTAGCAACTGCGATACAAAACCAGATATGACATGCGGGATCAGCCAACGATCAGGCGTCCGCTTAAACCAAACATCGTTGGGAAGCGAAGGAATCCAGTAAGGAGAAAATCATGATAGGAGTAGTTGGTACAATGAAGCTGTTTCGATTCATGCTGGTTAGTTTGTTCATCACGTTTCTTTTCACGAGTTCATCTTGGAACACACAAGCTCAAAATCAAAGCAATTTACTTCCCACCACAGTAACGAACGTGAATGCCACGACGAACATCACGCTCAACCTGACCTTGCCGAGCGGATTCATTTTGTCCGGAAATATCACCGGCACGGGTGGCGTTCCTTTGTTGGGCGGCACAGTCACTGCACAGTCATCGAACGCTGCCTATAGCGGCCCCATCACACCACAAGGCTTGGGTGGCACCTATTCCATCGTGTTACCTGCCGGCACCTACAGTTTGAGTGTCACTCGGTTGGTTCTTGACTTCATGACAGGTGACACGTATTTCATCGAGCAGAACCTGGGCATCATGGTCACGATCAATGGCAACACGACACGCAATCTGGTGTTGCCGCCGCTGCCTCCAACGTTTGCTGTGTCCGGCAATGTCACTGGTTCGAGCGCCTTCCCTCCGCGGGGTGGCATCAACTTCACCTCGTCAGACGGGAGAATCCAAGCGGTCACTGAGCTGGATGGAAGCTACAACCTGGCACTGCCGGCAGCAAGCTATTTCGTTAGCATTTCGCCTAACGTATCTCAACCAGGCGGGATTGAACAAGGTTTGTTCATTGCCATGGGGACGGTCACCGTCAGTGGGCCACAGACGTTCAATTTCACGTTGCCCAATGGCGTGAACCTTTCGGGCGTGGTCAGACGCGCTAACGGTTCACCGGTCCCAGGGGCTGTGGTCTCTGCCACGACGAACGTCAACAACCCACTACAGGCGACCAGCGCGACTTCAACGGTCCCCGAACAAACTACGACCGGCCAGTACCGGATGACTATCCCAGCCGGCACATACAACGTTGGCGCCATCACTGATATTGATCTGGGACAAGGGCAAGAGGGGAGCTTGATTTTTCCCTTCCCGTTCCAATCGTTGACGGTAGCCGGGAATCAAACTAGGGACTTCACCGTTCCCAATACGCCGGCTGTCGTCGTCATCTCTGGAACAGTCCGAACCCAACAAGGGCAGCCGGTGGCCGGCGCTGTTGTTGGCGCCTTCTCGACTACGATTACGAACACTCCGAATGTCGCGTTTGGTGTCAGCACGGAGACAAACAGCGCCGGCATGTATCAACTGCGCGTGTTGAGCGGAACGAACTATACGGTTGAGGCCGAGCCAGCCGCAGCGCCCGGTGGCAAAAAACCGGCGCAGAAATGGCTGGAGCGGTTGCAATCGCTCTCTCAACAATCGTTCTAACTGAACCGGACGTATCCTGCCGCAGGGGCATGGAAGCGCAGCAGAGATCGTTTCTTCACCTGACGCGCTTCCGCGCCTCGGCGGTGATGCCAAGGAGCACTACACAATTATGCAATATCGAACCCTCGGTCGAACCGGATTGCGCGTCTCAGCTATTGGTTTCGGCGCTTGGGCTATCGGTGGTCCATCCACGCTTGGGGGCAGGCCGATTGGCTGGGGCGCAACCGATGATACGATTTCGCTGCGAACGCTTGCTGCCTGTTTAGACCTTGGCGTGAACTTCATTGATACGGCTGATGTCTACGGCAACGGTCACAGCGAAGAGCTGATTGGACAAGCTTTCAAAAACAACCGTGACCGCGTCATCATTGCCACGAAAGTTGGCAATCGCGAGACGCCGGAACGTGGCTGGTTCAAAGATTTCTCGCCGGAATGGGTGCGCCAAGCTGTCGAAGCGAGCCTGCAACGACTCCAGACCGATTACATTGACCTCTACCAATTGCATTCGCCCGACCGAGACTTCCACTACACGGCAGACCTGTTTGATGTCTTCGAGCGATTGAAAGACGAAGGCAAGATTCGCTTCTATGGTGTTTCGGTCGGCCCATGGGAACACGGCATCTCTGTTATCGAGACCGGTCGCGGCGACGCGCTACAAGTCTTGTTCAATTTGTTGCAACGCGAAGCGGCAACCGGCTTATTTCCGCTCGCACAGGCTCACAACATTGGCATCATTGCGCGTGTGCCGTTGGCCTCTGGTTTTCTGACGGGAAAATTCGGGCCGGAGGTTCAATTTTCGCCAGACGATCATCGCTCAAAACAACCGCCCGAACAGATTCGCCGAACGCTCGAACAAGTCGAGCGATTGAAAGGCATCGCGCAACAGTTGAATCGTCCGCTGACGCATCTGGCGTTGCAGTATTGTTTGAGTTTTTCGGCTGTCTCGACCGTCATTCCCGGCGCTAAGACTCCGGAACAGCTCGGTGAAAACGTAGCTGCCGGCGACGGGCCGGCGCTCACGGCGGAAGAGGTTCGATTACTGGAAGCCGCCGTCGCCTAGAGTCGTTTGTGAATAAGTTTATCCCGCGAGCGCACGCTTAGGATAAACTCACTCACAAACCGCCCTAGGACGTCCTGCGCTTGCTCTCCATATCGCTTCATCAAACGGAGCCTTTCTCGGGACTATTGGTATCAAGGAATGCCTCAGCCAGCGCCCTGCCGCGCGCGTGCTGCTGACACGCGCCTCATCGCGGTGTGCTGCCAACAGAGCTCTTGACCAAAAGCGCAGCCGCACGAGGCGGCAGGGTGACTTTGAGCTTGCCGCCGTCCACGCGAGAATCTGGAACTGCATTGAGCCGATCTTTAAGAACCGTTCCATCATCAAGCCGAGCTGCTGCTGCCGGGATTTCAATCGTGGCTGGCTTGGTATCGTTATTGAACGCCACGACCACCGACTCAGTCCGCGTCAAACGGGCATACGCGTAGGTTTGCTCGGTCACAACAAGATGAGCCAGTTGACCGCGTCGCAATGGCTCTAATTCAGCGCGCAACATGGTCAGCTTGCGGACATGCTCGAACACAGCCTGTTGATCGGCAGTGCGGCCCGACGCTTCGAATGCGTTGCGCGGATCATCGGGCCAGCCGCCGGGAAAATCGCGACGGTTGTCTGGATCGCCGCCGCCCGGCATGGCGATTTCGTCGCCGTAGTAAATCAATGGAATGCCGCGTGTCGTCATGAGAAATGTGAAGGCCAGTTTCAATCCTTCAATGGTCGCACCCGGCTCATTCATGAAGCGCGGCACATCATGTAAACCAAGGAACGTCACCAGCAAATTGGGATTCACGTAAAGATGATCGCGGGCCAGCATCATGGCGACTTCCCGAATCGGTTTCCCCTGAGCGAATGCGCGGCGAAGCGGAAAGTGCAAAGGAAAATCGAAGAGCGCGTCTATTCTTGTATCAATGCCATCGAAGCGCGGCTGACCGCCTTGAAAGAACGAGACCAGCGCCGGGTCGCCATCAAACAGTTCGCCGACGACCGTCACAGTCGGATATTCCCGCTTGATGGCTGTCATCCACTGGCGCCAAAACCAACGCGGCACATAGGGCAACGTATCTTGCCGGATACCATCCACGCCGGAGATGCCCAACCACCAGAGCGAATTTTGGATGATGTAACGGGCGACCTCTTCGTCATTTTGATTCAAGTCCGGGAGGATGTTGATAAACCATCCATCGAGCGTCTCTCGCTGGGATGCTGGCGTAGCGTATGGGTCCATCAGCGTCCACACTTGCCAAGTGTTGGCCAGATGGTTGGCTTCCGTGCCGTTGTACCAGGTGGGCGTCGGCGGATCGTTCACCCAGGGGTGATAGGGGCCGGTGTGATTGGCCACTTGATCCTGAATGATCTTGAGGCCGTGTCGGTGGGCGGCTTCAACGAGCTGGCGGAACTTGGCTACGTCTCCGAAATGCTCATCTACTGCATAGAAGTCAACAGCACCGTAGCCGTGGTAGTCGGTGATCGCTTCGTTGTTGTAAGTCTCGCGTTCATTCAGATGATTCACGTTGTCATAGATCGGATTGAGCCAGATGGCCGTCACGCCGAGCTGCTTCAGATAGGGCAGCCGATTGATAATGCCTTGCAAATCGCCGCCGTGATAGTAGCGACTTTTCTGCCGGTTCAATAGTCCGCGTGAGATAGCCGGATCATCATTTGAAGGATCGCCATTGCAAAATCGGTCGGGCATGATCAGGTAGATGACATCGTCCGGCGAGAAGCCCTGAAATCGCCCTTGACGAGGCAATGGCACGAGCAGGCTGAATGACGCAGTTGCTGAGCCGCTCTCGGTTGTGATTTTGATCTGGCGACTGCCTGGTGTAGCTTGCGGGTCAATGCGCAGATCAACGAACACGTACGTGCCAGCGGCGTTGACGCGCACTAGGCCAACCTGCACGCCACTACCTGAGACGTCAACACGCGCGCCTGTGAGATTCCGTCCACGGATCATCACCCGCACCGGATTGAGTGAATGGCCGACCCACCAATTGGGCGGCTCGACCTTCAACACCTCCGGCGCGCCGGCCGCTTGTGAGTGGTAGAGCGCAGAAGCCCCAGCCCTGCTTATCTGCATTGAGGTTGTTACTGCAAGGATGAGGCATACGAACAGGAGAACTTGGCGGTGTCGCAGTTGTATCATAGCTATGGCAAATAGTTCCCTATTTCAGTCACCGAATGAAGCCGGCTTGCTCAAAGTGACGGTCGGTGGTCAGACTTCTATGATCCCGCGTTCTGCCACCAACAAAAAAACGCCACTCCCCAATTGATTACTTAACTAACAATGGCTTCTATGATCCCGCGTTCCGCTTGGACCGTTGGCAAGAGTTCCTTTGAGAATTGCCCTTCAAGCGGCTGCTCGTCGCATTCGGCGGAACCATCACGCCCGCCGAAGCGCTGCCCCAGGCCTTTCACGAGCCACTCAGCCGGAGTTTCGCCGGTCGCCGTCGCTGCCTGCCGGACAGCTTCGTAAACTTCATCGGGCAGTTCCAGTGTCAATGTCTGACTCATTGGTGTTCACCCCGCGACTCACTCTATCACGTTTGCTCCTCTTGAGACGGAGCGACTTCCCGTGCTCCTGGAACGTCCGGCGTCATGGCCACAAGCGACGGCGCCGCCCGCTCTTGCTCCGCTGTCACATCTTTCACCCGCTGCACGAGCACTGCCGCCATCATCATGAACACACCGCCAACGATGACCGCCGAGAGGCGATTGTTGTTCAGTAGATGCTGCATGACCCAACCAAAGACGAGCGAAGCCGCGATTTCAGGAAGGACGATGAAGAAGTTGAAGATGCCCATGTAGAGGCCCATCTTTGCCGGCGGGAGTGAGCCGGCTAAGATCGCATAAGGCATGGCCAGGATGCTGGCCCACGCGATGCCCACGCCCGTCATTGAAAGCAGCAGGAGATACTTGTTGTGAATGAACGCCACCGACAGCAGCCCGGCTGCGCCGCATAGCAGACAGAGCGTGTGGGTTATCTTCCGGCTCGTCAACCGCGCCAGCGTGGGCAGCACAAATGAGAAGACGAAACAGACCGCCGAGTACATGGCAAAACAAATCCCGGCCCATTCGACGCCTTCGGTGTAGGCGGGTGATTTCTCGTCCAAGGCACCGAACACATTGCGGGCGACGGCCACAGGGAAATAGAGCCACATGCAAAACAGTCCCAGCCAGGTACAGACCTGCACCCACGCCAGTTGCTTCATGGTTTGCGGCATGCCGGCGATGGACCTGAAGATTTCGCGCGCGTGGCCCAAGACACCCCTCTTTTCCGCCCTCACCTTCATGAAGGCATCCATGTCATCGGGCGGGTATTCTCTGGTGCTGACGATAGTCCACAGAACAGCTCCGAAGAAGGCTGCCGCGCCAATGTAAAAAGAGAGTTTCACCGTCAGCGGAATTGCGTGCTCGCCATCGGCCGTGCTTTGTATGCCAACCAGATTGGTCAGCAGCCAGGGCAGCGCCGAAGCGATCACTGCGCCCAGACCAATGAACAGGCTTTGCATAGCGAATCCGCGCGTGCGTTGCTCTTCCGGTAGCAGGTCAGCAACAAAGGCGCGGAATGGTTCCATGCTGATGTTGATAGAAGCATCCAGAATCCAGAGTAACCCGGCGGCCATCCACAACGCCGATGAGTTAGGCATCAAGATCAGCGCCACCGAACTCAGTATTGCCCCTATCAGAAAGTATGGCCGTCGGCGTCCCAGCCGGTTCCAGGTGCGGTCGCTCATGTGCCCGACAATCGGTTGCACGATCAAGCCGGTCAGGGGCGCGGCCAGCCAGAGAATAGGAATTTGGTGAGCCTCGGCGCCTAGATATTCGTAGATGGCGCTCATATTGGCCATCTGCAAGCCCCAGCCGAACTGGATGCCGAGAAAGCCAAAGCTCATGTTCCAGATTTGCCAGAAGCTCAATCGCGGTTTGTCCATCACTCTCTCTTGAATCCCTCCTCAAAGGCAGTCACCATGCAGCCACAAAACGCCTGCGCATGGCCTCATGAGTGTGGAGGAATCACACCGCTCATGAGTGGCGGTTCGCGCTCTCTTGCCGCTCACTGGCTGCTGGCGCGGCCATAGAGTATCGTCAACTGCTTGAGCCGGTCACGAAGCTGCGGCGTGAGCATGTGAGCCTGAAATCGCCAGCGCCAATTGCCGCTCGGTCGAGCCGGCACGTTCATCCGCGCTTCGCTGCCCAACCCCAATACGTCTTGAAGCGGGATCATGACCACATCGGCGACCGATGCGAGCAATGCGCGGATGAAGACCCAATTCATCTCTCGCCCATCCGTATTGAGGTAATTCAACGCGAAGGCGCGCTCGCGCTCGATCTGCTCCGGCGTTCGCGTGCTATGGCCTGCGCCTGCGCTCGTCCACCACCCGATGGTCGTATCATTGTCATGCGTGCCGGTGTAGGCAACCAGATGACGAACGTAATTGTGCGGCAGGAACGTCCCCGCTTGCGGATCGCCGCCGAAGGCAAATTGCAAGACAGCCATGCCAGGAAAGCCGAAGCGATGTCGTATCGCTTCCACGCTCGGGGTGATGACGCCCAAATTCTCCGCGACGATCGGCAACTCATCGAGCGCGCGTTGCAGGGCTTTGAACAACGCTGCGCCTGGCCCCTTTTTCCATCGGCCATTGACGGCTGTTGTTTCATGCCCCGGCACAGCCCAGTAGGCCTCAAACCCGCGAAAATGATCAAGCCGAACGATGTCCACCAGCGACAACGCCAACTTCAGTCGCTCAATCCACCACAGGTAGCCTGTTCTGGCCATCACCTTCCAACGATAGAGCGGATTGCCCCACAACTGACCCGTGGCGCTGAAATAATCTGGCGGCACACCCGCCACCATCGCCGGCGTCCCATCCGCGTTCAACTCAAACCATTCCGGATGCGCCCAGACATCGGCGCTATCGTGAGCGACGTAGATCGGCATATCACCCATGATGCGAATGCCTTGCTCGTGGCAATACTGCCGCAGCGCCTCCCACTGTTTGAAAAACTGATACTGCACAAACTTGTGGCATTGGATTTCGCTTTTCAAGCGCCGACGCCAACGGTTGATCGCGCTTGGTTCGCGCCGTTTGATGTCGTTGTCCCACTGCGTCCAAGCGGCATGCTCGTAAACCTGCTTGAGCGACATGAACAACGCATAATCATCCAGCCACGAAGCATGCTGCCGACAAAAGGCCGTGAATGCGCGTCGCTCCCGAAGGGAAGCGCGAGCGTGGAACCTCTGGTAAGCGCGCCGGAGCAGCGGTAACTTGAACGCGATCACTGCGCCATATTCGACGTGATCATCTGGCAATGACGGCGCCGTTTTCACATCACGTGGCAACAGCCAGCCATCTCGAACCAGTTGATCCAGGCTGATGAGCAACGGATTCCCAGCAAATGCTGAGAAACATTGATAAGGAGAATCGCCGTATCCGGTCGGGCCCAGCGGCAAGACCTGCCACAATCGTTGCCCAGCGTCGCGCAGGAAATCAACGAACCGATACGCCTGCTGGCCCAGCTCGCCGATACCATATCGTCCCGGCAGCGATGTCGGATGCAATAGGATTCCGCTTGATCTAGGAAATTTCATGCAGGCATTCCACCACTGCCATCGGGCACAAGGGCGCGCATCGAGTAACGTGCGGTGAGGAGCCGCTCCCGCGCCAGTGCGCTGGCGACGCTCATCTGGAGTGTTGCCCGCTGACGCCCCAGAACAACTTCAACGCATCATCAATCCGCGCCCGCCAACTTCCCCAACTATGACCTTCGTGAACTTCGATGTAGCGAAATGCATAGCCTTTCTGCGTCATGATCTGGCGCAGCCGGCGATTGGATTCCAGCAAATTAAATCCGGAGACGTTGGTTTCATACGTGCCGACATCCAGATGAAACACGACATCCTTCTTGTCGGTCGCGCTGATCAGTTGCAGCAGTCGGTCGAAATAGGCGCCGGATTGCCCCGCCGATTTGCCAAAAACGTCAGGACGAGTCAGCGCCATATAGACTGCTGCCAGCCCGCCTAATGAATCGCCAAGCAACCCGCGAAATGCCGCCGATGGCTTGGTTCGATAGCGCTCATCAATGGTGGCCACCACTTCGTTGACGAAAAATTCCACGAATGCCGGGTTCATGTTGTACTCACTTGTCCGTTGCACCGGCGGCACCATCACCACGATGATTGGCGGAATCGTTTTCTGATTGATCAAATAATCAACGATGTTGTTGATTTTGGCAAAACTGAGGTAGTCCGCTCCGTCATGCACATACAGGACAGGGTAGCGGTCTGACGATTGACGGTAATCCGGCGGCAGATAAACGCTGATCGTTCGCGTAGTGCGTAGGATATTGCTTGTGAGTGAAAACGTTTCGATTTGGCCGTGCGGTATGCCTGGATAAAACTCCACCTCGGGCGGCGGCACATAATCGGGCATCCAGAATTGCGAGTTCGGGCCGAAGCCGCTCGGCATCGTGCGCTCGTTAAGCGGATCGAGAATCCACGTGCTGCCGTTGATGACCAGCTTGTAATCGAGTCGCGCATCCAGCTCGAACTCGCGAGCAAAATAAAACAGGTCGGTCTCCGCCACGTGTGTCATCGGTTGCGTGTTGGGATTCCAACCGTTCATGTCGCCGGCAATGGCGGCCCTGGTCGCAGGCCCTTGATAGAGAAACACCGCTCGGCCGAATCCCTGTGAGGCGCTGGCTTCGATGATTGGCGTGTTTTTGTCTTGAAGGCAATCAATGAACTGGTTGACCAGCGCCTGCTTGGCAGCTCGCCCTTCAGCGGCATTGACCCGCTGAAGGAATTCGTCAAACGGAGGACATGGCGCTGTGAACGCCCTGCTGACAGGCATCGGCTGGATAGCCAGCGGACTGCACATCGCTGTTATCAATACAGCCGACCACACAGACCTGACTTTCATACGCGCTCCTCAGAAAAAGCGGCACAGGCATTCCTGCCTGTGGTGTTTTTCATCGTTTCTGGGCGTCGTCACCGATGACATGAACAACTCCTCTGTCAGTTTTTCACGCCACTGAGCCGAGCGACCCATTGCTCGATGCCTTCGCCATCGTACTTCATCGTGGCCCAGTCAGCAGAATGATCATCTCCAACGCTGCTGCCCGTCACGTAGATATGACCCGCAGCATCAATCGTCATCGCTGTCGCTCGATCCACATCATTGCCGGGGCCATTGTAACGGACAACCCACTGCTGGACACCATCGGCGCTGTACTTCACCGTCGCGTAATCGGTCAACGAATGAACGCCTTCGCTCGCGCCGGTCACGTAAACCTGACCGCGTGCATCCACGACGATGCTGCTGGGGGTGTCGGCATCATTGCCAGGGCCGTTGTACCGCGCGACCCATTGCTGAACGCCATCGGCGCTGTACTTCACCGTCGCGTAATCTTCAAACGTCCCTACGCCTTGACTGGCGCCTGTCACATAGACGTTACCGGCAGCGTCAAGCGTCAAGGCCGTCGCCGCATCAATGCCATTGTCCGGACCATTGTAACGTGCGATCCACACTTGCGTGCCGTCAGGCCGATATTTAATCGTCGTGTAATCACTGGAGGAATTCACGCCGACACTGTAACCAGTCACATAGACGTTACCAAGTTGGTCAACAGCCAGCGCAGTCACCTCATCGGCGCCATTGCCTGGCCCGTTGTACCGCGCCACCCACTGCTGGACGCCATCGGCACTGTACTTGATCGTTGCAAAATCACGGGCTGTGCCGGCGCCAATGCTGAAACCAGAGACATAGACGTTGCCGGCTTCATCAATCGCCAAGTCGAACGCTTTGTCCAGATCATCACCAGGACCGTTATAACGCGCGACCCACTGCTGAACGCCAGCGGCATTGTACTTGATCGTCACATAATCCTTGGACACACGAGGCGCCACACTCAGCCCTGTGACATAGACATTGCCGGCGGCATCAACCGCAATGGCTGTCGCCATGTCCAGATCGTTGCCTGTTCCGTTGTACCGCGCGACCCACTGCTGGACGCCATTGGCGTCATACTTGACTGTCGCATAGTCATTCTGGCTGGTACCAGTCACATAGACATGGCCAGCGGCGTCAACAGCCACCGCGCTGGCCGTATCATCACCATGCGATGGACCATCGTAACGAACCGACCATACCGGCACGCCGGTTGGATCATATTTGGTCGTCAGGTAGTCATGGCTTGATCCGTCTGAGACCGAGCCGGTGATATACGCATAACCGGCCGCGTCAACGACAATCGAACTGGCGATTTCATTCGGTCCAGCAGCGGACGCTCCGAACCGGATCACACTTAACGTAAGCGTAAAAACCATCGCTAGCAAGCTAACAAACATTCTCTTCTTCAAACTGTCCCTCATAAAACTCCTCCGAAAATGCATGCACAGATGCACTGATGAACAGATTTTGAATCGGTCAGATTTTCAATCAGCCATCAGTAAATCGGTGCTTATTTTTCATTGTTGCCTCTAGCCAGAGCGCATCGCGCTCGCTTCACATCCATTGCTTTAGCGACCTCCCATCGCAGAGAGTGCTTCATTCATGGACGAAAATTGTGCTGGGCACAACGCCAAACAATCGCTGGTTGGTCGGAAAAACTTCAGCCGGGTAGCGACCACCAAACTCAATCCGATCCGGTGAACTTGGTGATGTCAACTGCCCTGACTCGCCACCATACGTGATGTAGGCAAACAATGCCAATCGCGCGTCCGGCGGAACGCGACCATCCGCAAACAAAGCCGTCCATGGAATAGCAATTTCCAATCCATCCGTCACAGCGCCTGTCGGTGGATTGACGGCCACCGGCCCGCGCATCGCGACATACTCAGGATCAAAGGCGATTTCGGCAGCTAGCTCCACCAGATCGCGTAGCTCAGACAGATTGATCCGATACAGGCCGGCTCGGGCGGCTACCGGTGGAGCAGTTGCCGCTCCGCTGCGAATCGGCGCAGCCGGCGCGCTGCAAAGCCCGGCTCCGCCCAACGTGGCTACCACAAACTCAGCGCCGAAGCGTTCGTCCGGCGCGGTGATCTCAGTGCTGGAAATGAGTCGCGTCGCCGGACCTGAATCATCATCAATGCGTCCCAGCTCACGCAGCCCTGTGGCTCGCCCATAGTCCACATCAATGAACAAAACAACGCCCGTCGCGTGCGGCCCCTGGACAATCGCCGAGAGACCGATGTAGAGATTCGTTCGGTCAGCTTCCACCAGCAATGCATTTAGCTCATTCTGTCCATTGAGCGGGCCAGGATCAACCATCTGCACAGCGATCGGCTCAGCACTGAAATCGCCGACGATATTGCCGTCGGTTACATGCTCTGAACGATCGGGTCGGTCGAGCAAGAAAATTTGCGTGAAGGTGTTAAACACCGGCGCAACGCCATCGCCCGGCGCACCGAACGCCAGGAATTTGACGACATGCCAACCTTCGTTCAGACTCGAAAGGTCTACATCGGGCAGGAGGAACTGACCAGCGCCGAGCGCATCCGCCCGCACAAAGCCGTCTGCCAATCCTTCGGGGCTGCCCGCAATCGGGCTTCGTCCGGCCAATGGAAGCGCGGCTCCGTCAATTTGCACAACAACGTCGGCGGCTGTGCCATCCGTGCAGAGGCGCAATGTAATCACGTCCGCTCGGACAACTGGCGCATGCACTCGCGTGTTCGGCTCCGGATCAGCAAATCGTCCATCGGCAGTGGGGAATGGTTGCAAGGGCAGAACGACGCCTTGCTGCTCCAGGCGGACGGGATGTGAGCCGTCAGGTGGTCCACCGGGATTGCGCGGTCCGTACAACACAAACCCCCGACCGTTGTTGTCAAATCGAATCTGACCGGGCGGATCATCAGCCGGGTTGTTGTTACTGGGCACGCGGATGGTCACTCGACGATCCGAGCCAACTGTAACCGGCGGCATCTGTCCACCATAATCAACCAACACCGTGCCAGGTGGAAATGAGGTCGTCACAGTGACCTGCTCTGCATCATTGGAATCAGCTAGATCATTCAATGCAACCAATGCCAGCCCCTTGCCCTCCACGACGCGCTCAAAAACAAAGACATCGTCATCCGCCCCTTCTTCCGTCGCGCGAACGACAATGTCACCGCGCGCAAATTCGTTGTGAAAGTCAATGAGCGCTCGCAGCAGGTTGCTTCCCTCACCCAGCGCATCGGTACGACCGGGCCGCGGAAAATTCGTTCGCGCGTCATCAGGAATGTTATTGCCATCGAAGTAGACGATGGGGCGACCGGGCCGCGTTAGAACCCATGCATGCGCCAGATTATTCGCTCGCGGTGGCAGCACGTCATGATTCTGAACGAACGTGAAACCGATGCGTGGATCAAGGCCGCCATAAGCGAAGCGGATGCCTTGATCGAGGCGCGGCGGATTGCCCAGCCAAAACCCGATGGACTGATCACCAATGGCTGTATTGAACACCCGGTTGAGCGTGAAATAGAGCGGATAGTCCAACAACGCCATGCCGGTCTGCGCGTAGGTGGCCAGCTCGCGGGCATCAGCCGATAGGTTTTCGCCAAAGATAACGGCATCGCGGCCCGTGCGCGCGCGCACGCCGCGATGCAATCCCTCCAGAAACGGCGGACCTGACATCCGACCGCCAACCTGCTCCGCTGGGCCGCCAAAAAACGCCGGTATGGTGTGCTTGACCGCATCCAGCCTGTAACCATCCGCGCCAATGACCGCGCCCATGAACCACGCCCAACGATGAAGGAATTGGCGCACGTCTTCACTGACCGGCCGACCATCGGGATAATACTGCGGCGTCAGTGGGTGGCGCACATACGTTGGCTTCCCGAACTCGTTCAAGCCAATCGGCCCCGGCGGATCAAGCGGGCCGCTGATGTTGTTGCCATCCTCTTGCGCAATGTCGGCCAGCCCGAGCAGATCACAATTGAAAATTTCGGCGCTGAGCGGCACAAAATTCCGAATCTCGCAATTGCTCGTATCGGTGTTAGAGCGGATGTGAAAATCTTGCGGGATCAGGTCCGGGTAGCCGCTGATGCGCGTCACCCCGCGATTGGCGTTATGATTCATCACCGTGTCGAAATAAACTTCCAATCCCAGTTGATGCGCCGCCTTGACCAGATCCAGCAGCTCTTGAGCGGTGCCATAGCGCGTGCTGACCGTGCCATATCCAAGCCGGTCGCCGAAATCAAACCGGTCAGCCGGATCATACCCGACCGATGCCGCTCCAGAGCCGGCCTTATTGGGCGGCGGCAAATAGATTGCGCCGTACCCCATCTGCACGACCTCTGGCAACCGTCGTTGCAAATCCCTATAGCTGGTTTCAAACCATTGCAACACAACCGACGGCGCGCCACCAGTACTGCGCTGGGCATTGATCGGCGCGTGGCACACGCCCAGTCCAAGCGCGCACGAGAGCAACACACACAGAGCGATGAATCGTTCCATGTCAGCCCTAATGAGGCAGCCGATGACTCACAGAGTTGGATCAGACCAGCACAAATCAATTCGATTTCTGCTAATCTGCCAACTCTGCCGCTCAATGATCAATTTAGGGAACTGTGATGATAATGTCCGCTACCCTATCAATGACCATTGTGCCATGATTGGCATTGGAAAGGTCGGTGCTTTCGGGCAGATTATTTGGACTAGGATAGCCCGTCTTCGACGTGGTGATCGCCACCAGTCGAATCCGATGCATGCCGGAGCCGAGCCGGAGTTGAGACACAGCAATTGCAGCCTCAAACCCGTTGGGCGCGCCATACACGGTCCCCGGTTTACCCCGGCCCGGACCAAACGGCCTGACCACCACATCATAAGCAAATGTACCTTGCAGCTCCGCAAAATTAGTGGTTGTCCCAGGCAATCTGGCGCTCCCCCACGAGTAAAAGCCACCCACATCAGGACTGGAAATAGCAAACGCTGCATCCCAGCCCGTGCCCGCGGCAATCAACTCAGCCGACAAGTTGGTGCCGGCATCGGAGATCATGGAACGCCGCTTCATCGCATCCGGCAATGTTTGATCAGAAACATCATTCAGGTCAGATGGATCACCATCATCGCCGAATCCATCTAACCCATCGTCCATGTCCTTGGCGCCGGTGCCTGCGCCCGGATCAACGTCCAGCAGAATGAGCGTTCCATTACCCACATTGGTTTCGTCGCCACCGAACATATCACCACGAATGGCGAAAAATAACTGGCCTGCTTGATACTCAACATAAAGCTCCGTAATTGTGCCATCCGCTCCGAAATCTTCCTGCTCAGGCGGTATGGGAGGAATGTCATCCCGCGCCCCGTTTGCGCCAGAGACAGCAATCGGATTGTAATTCACTGTGAAATCTGTAATGTCGCCATCAATCACCAGCGGCGCCTGCGCTGGGGTTGATGCATGCGTTGTCATACCGCTCAGTTGAGTATTCCCAATAGCGAGACATAGCGCGAGCGCCAATCCCGCGAGCATTGTTTGTAGCTTCATAACGTCCCCTCCTTCGATTGTTGAGTGATAAAACAAGCTTCCCCACTCTAAAGACTGCGTGAGTGGATTCCTTTTGTTCCTTACCGGGCTGGGCAAACATACAAAACCGCCGTCAGTCTGTCAATGTAATCCAATAGCTTCGGTAAAGGCCACGTTTTTGCAGGGGCGTTGCTGCGTGGACGCCCGTTGACGTGTGGTGTTTTTGTGTCGCGGCGACGCACGTTTCGAGGAGGGTTGGTGAGTGGACGCCCTCCGGGCAGGGGCTCGGGCTGAGGCTGAGGCCGCCGCCGCGCTGAAGCCGAAGTGGCGCGCCTGCGCCCAGCGCTGGAGCAACGCCGGAGGAAATAGACTGACGATGACGGCCACTGCCGCCGCCATCCCCCAGTCATCTTCATAAGAAGTTCACCAGAGCCAAAATTCCTCCTTGATCTTTCGCCAACCCCTCCATCGCGTCGGGTGGCTAAGGGCGACCGGTTGATGGCTTGCTGCCACGTGAACACAGTAGCCTGACAACGCGTTGCTTGGTACAATGTCGGCTGATGAATCCGGAGACGCTCAAGCAGATGTTGGAAGCTTACCGGCGAGGGCAGATGGAACTCGACGAGGTCATGAGCTACCTGCGCGATCTTCCCTATAAGAACCTCGAATTTGCCCGCATTGATAATCATCGGCAACTCCGTCAGGGCTTCCCTGAAGTCATCTTCGGCCAAGGGAAGACGACCGAGCAAATCATCGCCATCATCGAATCTATGCTCCAGTTCGATGGTAACATTCTGGTCACGCGAACCAGCGAGGCAGTCTTCGATCAGGTGCGCGCCATCATCACCGATGCCGAGTACCACCCATCGGCTCGGATGATCCGCATCATCAGACAGCCGGCTCCCCGCAAACATGGCCATGTGGCCGTCGTCGCGGCAGGCACATCGGATTTGCCTGTTGCCGAAGAGGCGGCCATGACGGCTGATACGTTGGGAAACCCCATTGACCGCTTTTATGACGTCGGCGTCGCCGGCGTTCACCGGCTCTTAAGTATCCGCGATCAGCTCATCAAGGCCAGGGTGGTCATCTGCGTTGCCGGCATGGAAGGCGCTCTACCCAGCGTGGTGGGCGGACTGGTTGGCGTCCCTGTGATTGCCGTGCCAACCAGCATCGGCTATGGGGCTAGCTTTGGCGGCCTAGCCGCGCTTCTTTCCATGCTCAATAGCTGCGCCTCCAATGTCGTCGTCGTCAACATTGATAACGGATTCTCAGCCGGCGTCGTGGCTCACCTGATCAATCAATGAAGTGAGCATCCGGTTGACTCATCGTCGTCAACATTGATAACGGATTCTCAGCCGGCGTCGTGGCTCATCTCAATAACGCATGCAGTTGACAAGACCCATCCAAGACCAGTTGGAACACTCGAACCGCGAAGTCATGCCAATGGCTTGGAGAAAGTCTATGTTTGAGTCAGGAGCCAGCAGTCAGAGCCAGGGGCAGAATACCAATCGTATGGAGAAAGGCCATGTGTGAGTCAGGAGTCAGGAGCCAGGGGCAGAAATACCAATCGTCTGGAGAAAGGCTATGTTTCAGGAGCAACATGGAGAGCAGCAGCAGAACGTCCCAAGCGGCCCCGTCTACGATGTGGATGACGTAACGCTCTGGTCTGATGACTGACGAGCAGGAGCAAAACGTCCAAGCGGCCGTCTACGATTTTCCGCGGGCATTTTATGACATCTTCATGATGGCAGGTCACCTTCCAGAGGCCGCGCAAGCGGCTCGTAACAAGGTAGCCAGACGTGCAACGTCTGGGACAGCGACGCGAGCAGCAGTGGCGCGTTGGAGACGCGCCGAGATGTCCGCGTTCGTCGCCAGCGATTGGACAGCAGTCGATGGGTGAACGGTGGCGCCCCGTCAGGCGCGATAAATTGGGGATGACGCCCACCCAGACGTTTCACGTCTGGCTACCGGCTGGCGCGCGGCTGCCGCCGCTGCTCCTGCTGCTCGCTCGGTTCAAAACGGCAAACTTTAGCAAGCGTCCACACAGCGACGCCCCTACAAAAAACGTGCGTCACCGCAACACAAAAACACCACACGGCAGCCTGCGCCACACAGCGACGCCTCTACAAAGAACGAGGTGGTTCCCCTCGCAATTGATGTCAACCTTTCCCTGTTTGCCAGCGTCGCGGATATGCTAGAATCATGCTTGCCTCGATCATGAGCAGAACACATCAGTCACAACCGGATAGCCCGGAGCGGCAAATCTTTTACGAGTGCCTTCGCAAGAAGAAGCTCAAGCGAACCGCTCAACGAGATACGATCCTGGACGTGTTCCTGAAAACACGGGGACATCTCAGCAGCGAAGAACTCTATCAACGGGTCAATCAGGTGGACAGCTCGATTGGCTACACGACGGTCTATCGAACGTTGAAGTTGCTGTTGGAATGCGGACTGGCCTATCCCGTCCAGGTGGGCGATGGGCGCACACGATATGAGCAAGGATTCAATTACAGCCATCATGACCACCTGATCTGCGTCAAATGCGGCGAGCTAACCGAATTTTTCGATCCTCAACTGGAAGCAATCCAAGAGGAGATCGTCCATCGTCACCATTTCAAGATGGTTGATCACAGCCTGCGGATATGGGGCGTTTGCTCAAAGTGCCAGCCGCCCTCAGCTTGACGCTGTTGACGTCTCACGTGATAAAGCTCACGGCTATGCCGCTCACACTGCGTGATTCAGCATCAACAACGGCAGGACGCGCCGCCGGACGCGACTCACCTAGGAGCATGCCGCTCACACTGCGTGATCCAGGATCAACAACGGAGCAACATGACCATGACCCATGAAATCGTCTTGGTGCTCGACTTTGGCTCTCAGTACACACAACTGATTGGTCGTCGTATCCGCGAGTTGGGCGTCTACTGCGAAATCATTCCGTTCAACACGCCCTACGAAACGATCATCAGCAAGCGGCCGATCGGCCTTGTGTTTTCAGGCGGCCCCAGTTCGGTCTATGCGCCGGGCGCTCCCCACTGTGATCCAAGGTTACTGAGCGCCGGGATTCCCATCTTAGGAATTTGCTACGGATTTCAATTGCTCTCTTTTTTCTTGGGAGGCCGTGTCGCGCCTTCGCAGCGGCGCGAATATGGCCCCGCCACGTTAACCGTGCTGAAAGAAAGCCCGCTGTTTGTCGGCTTGCCACGCTGCTTGCCGGTATGGATGAGTCACGGCGACGAAGTGTGCGAACCGCCCGCGGGGTTCGACATCATCGCCCGCACCGACAACGCGCTAGGAGCAGCAGAGGATCAATCGCGCAAACTCTACGCCTTGCAGTTTCACCCTGAAGTCGTGCACACGCCGGATGGAAAAGCGATGCTGGAGAACTTTCTGACGCGCATCTGCGGCGCACACAAGGATTGGACAATGACGTCGTTCATCGAGTCCAGCATCGAACGCATTCGGCAGCAAATCGGCGATGGGCGAGCGGTCTGCGGGCTTTCCGGCGGCGTTGACTCGTCGGTCGCAGCGACGTTGGTGGCGCAAGCAATTGGCTCACGCTTGACCTGCCTGTTTGTGGATAATGGGCTATTGAGAAAAGATGAATTTGAGCACGTCCTCGACCTGTATCGTCATCAACTGCACCTGAACGTGATTGCCGTTCGGGCGGCTGAGCGTTTTCTGTCACGACTGGAAGGTGTGACCGATCCGGAGGTCAAGCGAAAAACGATTGGAGCGGTATTCATCGAAGTGTTCCAAGAAGAGGCGGCCAAACTCGGCGATGTTAATTACCTTGTTCAAGGGACGCTCTATCCTGACGTGATTGAATCCACATCGGTGAAAGGTCCTTCGGCTGTCATCAAGAGTCACCACAACGTCGGCGGTTTGCCCGATACGTTGCATCTGCAACTGGTGGAACCACTGCGCGAACTCTTCAAGGATGAAGTCAGAGAGGTTGGACGGGCACTCGGCCTGCCGCCTGAGATTGTTGACCGTCACCCATTCCCTGGACCGGGCTTGGCGGTTCGCATCATCGGCGCAGTGACGCCGGAACGATTGCGTATGTTGCGTGACGCCGATGCGATCGTGATCGAAGAAATTCGGCGAGCCGGCCTGTATGATCACGTTTGGCAAGCCTTCGCCGTGCTGTTGCCGGTCAGTAGCGTCGGCGTGATGGGCGACGAACGAACGTACGAACATACAGTGGCGATTCGCGCTGTCAACAGTCAAGATGGCATGACAGCAGATTGGGCGAGACTGCCGTACGACGTGCTTTCACGGATTTCTACGCGGATCGTTTCGGAAGTCCGTGGCATCAATCGTGTGGTGTACGACATTAGCTCGAAACCGCCAAGCACGATTGAATGGGAGTGAGGCGGTCCGCTGTCGAAATCCCGTTGACAGGATCGGCACCGTCCGCTTCATCGGCAGCTCACCGCTTCATCGGTCATCAGCATCAACAGATCATCAATCGTTTCTCGTCGCCGAATCAATTGTGCGGCTCCACGATCTACCAGCACTTCAGCGGGTCGAGGACGCATGTTGTAGGTGAAGCTCATGGAATAACCGTAGGCGCCCGCGTCACAGATAACCAGGATGTCTCCCTCGCGCGGCTCGACCAGCTCACGGCCATGCGTGAACAGATCGCCGCTCTCACAGAGATTGCCGCACACGGCCACAGTTTTCATCGGCCCATGTTCGCGTGTGCCGTTGATGATGCGATGGTAGGATTTGTAGAGTGGATGACGAATCAAATGATTAAATCCCGAATCCGTTCCGACGAACGTATGCTTTTCAGTGCGCTTGATCGTGTTGACTTGAACCAGTAAGTAGCCGGCTGGAGCCACCAGGAATCGGCCTGGTTCTAAATCGAGTCGAAGGGGTCGGCCATACGCCTGACAAAATGCCTCAAACCGCTCAGACAAGCCTTCGCCCAGCCGAGCCATATCTAGCGGCCTCTCATGTGGCTCATAGGGAATACCGAATCCGCCGCCCAAGTTAATGAACTCCAGCTCTTCAAACGCCGAGGCCACCTGCAAAATGGGCGTCATCGCCAACCAGAAAATCTCTGGCTGTAAAATTCCCGAACCAATATGCTGATGCAGCCCGATCAATCGAATGTGATACTGCCGAGCCAGCGCGCGCGCTTCATCCAACTCATCCAGCGCAATCCCAAATTTGCTGTCAGGGCCGCCTGTAATGACATGCTGATGATGCCCCGCCCCAACATCTGGATTGATGCGCAGCGAGGCCTGAGTGCCAGGAAAGCGTTGACCAAAGCGGCGCAATTGTGAAAGCGAATCCAGATTGATCAACACGCCACGCTGATGAACAAACTCCAATTCCTCGTTGGTCACGCTGTTGCCAGTGTAAAGTAATTGATCAGGCGTATAGCCGGCTCGCTCGGCCACGATCACTTCACCCGGAGAGACGACATCAAGATGAAGGCCGCATTGGTGAAACAAGCGAAGAATCGTCAGATTGCTGTTCGCTTTGCACGCATAGCGAAGCTGGAATGGCCGATAGGAAACTGCCTGTCGAATTTGCTCTAACTGGGCGAGCATGACCTCCTGGTCGTAAACGTACAACGGACTTCCATACTGGGCCACCAGGTCAACAACCGAGCGACCGCCAATCTGAAGTATGCCATTTTCAAATTTCATCCCTTGCCTCCCATGAGCGACGCGCGAACCTCCGTGAGCTGCTCTTCGTCAATCAGCCGACCGCAAAAACCATCCCAAAAACCTTGCAGCCGAGCTTTTGAGTAGACCCAGCGGTTCCGCAGTAAATCCACCACGCACATAGTGCCCACGCTGAGCGCGACCCAGCCGAGAAACCGGCACCACGTCCACCAATCGCCATGCTTTTTCATGAAAAGCACACTGTTGCGCCGAAGCAGATACGTTTTCAGGAAGAGCGCGTCGCGGGACCGCAAACTGTGTTCGCCATAATGCCTGACGATGGCGCGCGGCACAAACACAATCCGGCGCCCATGCTTGCGGGCGCGATGACAAAAATCAACCTGCTCCTGATATGCGAAAAAGCGTGCGTCAAACAGCCCGATTTGCTCAAATACGTCACGACGCACCATCATGGCCGCGCCACAGACACAATCCACGTCGCGGATGCAGTCATATTGGCCTCGATCAATCTCCCACTCGCCTACCGCTCGCGTCAGAACGTGGTTATAGCGAATTTCTTCCCAGACGCAATAAATGCGTGTTGGATCATCTTGTCGTAGCACTTTGGCGCCGGTGATGCCGATGGCCGCATCTTGTTGCATCACTGTAATCATTTCCATCGGCGCGGTTGGATCAACGGTCAGGTCGTTGTTCAACAGATAAACGAAGTCCGCGCCTCGCGCCAGCGCCCGCTCAATGCCGATGTTGGCTCCCTGAGCAAACCCCTCGTTGGTTTCATTCTCGATCAATGTGATGAACGGAAACCGACGGCGCAACGCGGCAGCGGAACCGTCGGCGGAATGATTATCCACCACGATGATCTCTAACGGTGGGTCAACAGGTTGAGTCAGACTGGCCACACATTGCTGCACGAGCTCCCCGCCGTTCCAGTTGACCACGACGGCGCAGACCTTGGGAACTGTCATGACCGACTCACAGGGATGGCTTATTGTCGCCCGGCGCGTTGAGCAAAATCCTGTTGCCGGAGGCGTCGAGAAACTTCTTCAGCCTGCGCCATGACGCGCAAGAAATTTTCGCCCAGCACCTTTTTGATTTCCGGCTCTTTGTAGCCACGTTTCAACAACTCATAGGTGATTTTCGGTAACATGGAGCAGTCCTCCAATCCTTCCGGCAGGGAGGGCACACCGTCAAAATCCGAGCCGAGTCCCACATAGTCAATGCCGGCTACCTTGATGACATGCTCGATGTGATCAATCAATTTGCTCAACGGCGTCTTGGGAAGGATAAACGAGCTGAGCAACATCTCGCGCGCCTTTTGCAATCCAGCCGTATCATCACCGTATCGCTGCCTCAGCTCATCGAGGGCGGATTTGAAGATCTGATCGCGCTGACGGACAGCGTCAACACGATTTTGGTCAATGAAACCGGGATAAAAATTAATCATCACAACGCCGCCGTTACGCGCCATCGCCCGCAGCATCTCATCGGTCATGTTGCGCGGCACGTTGGTTAACGCTCGACACGAGGAATGCGAAGCAATCACCGGCGCGCGCGTCACTTCAATGACATCGAAAAACGTTTCATCAGAGACATGCGAAATATCCACGAGCATGCCCAGACGATTCATCTCATAGACGACCGTTCGGCCAAAATCGCTCAATCCGCCGTGCCGCGGCTTGTCGCCAGAGGAATCAGCCCAGTTGTTCGTGTTGGTATGCGTCAACGTCATATAGCGCACGCCCAGCTTATAAAACATTCGCAACGCGCCGAGACTATCCTCAATGGCGTGCCCGCCCTCGATGCCCATCAACACGGCAATTTTATCAGCCTTGGCAATTCGACGAATATCATCAACCGTGACGGCCAGCTCTAGGGCGTTTGGATACTTTTCGATCTGCTGATAAGTCGCATCAATCATGTCCAGCGCCCGCCGAGCCGCTCCACCTTGTTGCGCATATCTGGCCGCCACGTAAATGGAGAAGAACTCAGCGTCAATCCCGCCTTCCCTCATTCGTGGAATATCCATGTGACCATCTTGCGCCCGTGCGCCCAGATCAAATCCTTCATCAACGATCCGCGAGGTCACATCCGAATGCGTGTCCACCACAATGGCGCTACGATGAATTCTCAACGCTTCGCGCCAGAGCTTCTCGTCGCGCCCCGGCTGAGCAGGGACGCCCAGCATGCTCGCTAAGACAATGACACAAACTAGCCCCAGAGACCAACCACGAACTGAACTCGATTGCATCGCTTCTTTTCCTCCTGACGTTGGAGTCAGGGATTATATCGAAAGCGGATAGCTGCGTCTACACAGCAAGCGCCACCATGGCTGCGGCGTGTCGCCCGCTGAGACACCAGACGCACAGAGAACCATTTCAACGTTGGCAGCGTCGTCATTGCCTACGTAGATTTGAATGCTGAGACGGCGAATACCGCAGAGCCATTTCAAAAGCCGGCGCGTCGCGGGCGCAAGCCGTATGCGTGCTTGAGACGCGCTGAACATCTGAGCAATCATCCATGCGCAACGACACGCCACCAAGACGGGGAATGACGCAGCGCAAGTTGGCAACCTGCGCCACACCTATTTTCAAAAGAGCACAGGCGGAACGTCTACGCCACATTCTCAAGGAAGTCAATCAAAGCCCGTAGTAGTAGACTTTTGATGGTCAGTCCGGTATCTTTACCGCCTAATTTCTCAAGGACTATTGAGGTGAGTGCATCATGTTACGATTTTGGAAACGGAATCAAGAAAAGGCATCCGATGCCGCGGCTGCGTCGGTCACTGAAGCGAGACCTGACATGGAAAAACCGGGTCTGCTCAACCGATTTAAGCAGGCTGTTTCAGCGACACGAAAAAGTATCTTTAGTCATATCGGTGATCTGGCTTTGGGCAAACGACGCATTGACGCCGATGTATTGGAGCATTTAGAAGAGGCGCTGATCGCTGCTGACATCGGCCCGCGAACGACGATGGAAATTCTTGATAAGGCCCGGCAACAGGTTGATCGAAAGGCGCTCGATGATTTCGACGCGCTGAAGAACTTCATCAAGTCGGAACTCCGCTCTATTCTCTCGAAGGCCTCAAACCAACTCGATTCATCACCACATTCGGGCGCGCCCTATGTGATCCTGGTGGTCGGCGTCAACGGCACAGGCAAGACAACCACCATTGGAAAGCTTGCCTATCGGTTCAAACAACAGGGCGCTGATGTTCTGCTGTGCGGCGCGGACACATTCCGCGCGGCGGCCACAGATCAACTGGCCGTCTGGGCTGAACGCGCGGGCGTGCCGTTGATTCAACACGCGGCTGGCGGCGACCCGGCAGCCGTCGTATTTGACGCGCTGAAGGCGGCCAAAGCCAGAGGCGCTGACATCGTCATCGTGGACACAGCCGGGCGCTTGCACACCAAACTCGACTTGATGCAAGAGGTCCAGAAAGTGCGCCGCGTCGCCGCGCGTGAAGTCGCGGGTGCGCCACACGAAGTCTTGCTGGTGATGGACGCCGTCACCGGGCAAAACGGGCTGGAACAAGCCCGACAGTTCTTGCAAGCCGCCGGCGTGACCGGCCTTGTGTTGACAAAACTCGATGGAACTGCCAAAGGCGGCATCGTCGTCGCTATCGCTCGTGAGTTGAATCTTCCCATTCAATATGTCGGCATCGGTGAAGCGTTGGATGATTTGGTTGAGTTTTCCCCGGATGCCTACGTTGACAGTCTCTTTGAAGACTAACACGTGGTGGAACGCGAGCGTCCATTTTCCAGTCCGTCTGGGGCGCTGACCGGTGCAGCGTTTTTGATGGCGGTGTCGGCCATTGGCCCTGGCTTCCTCACACAAACGACGCAATTCACGGTGACGCTTGGGGCGAGCCTTGCATTTGCCATTCTGGTCTCAGTGTTGATTGACATTGGCGCTCAGCTCAACACCTGGCGGATTATTGGCGTTTCGCGACGGCGTGGCCACGAAATCGCAGACGCCGTTATTCCCGGTCTCGGCAAGCTGGTGACGGCAGTGATCGTGTTCGGTTCATTTGCCTTCAACATCGGCAACATCAGCGGGTGTGCGTTGGGTATGAAGGCGCTCTTTGACTTGAACCAGTCGGTCGGGGCTGCCGGCTCAGCCGCCATAGCGATTCTGCTATTTGCTCGTCCCAAGATGCTCCGCTCGGTTGATTGGGTATCCAAATTGCTGGGCGCGGCAATGATCTTAATGACAGGCTACATCGTGCTGCTGGCGCGCCCGCCTGTCGGCCAGGTCATCCGACAAGCCGTCTATCCCGACCAGGTTGATGTGACTAGTATCATCACGTTGGTAGGAGGCACGATTGGCGGCTACATCATGTTTTCCGGCGCTCATCGGTTGCTGGATGGTGGTATTCACGGCGTAGAAAATCTGGGGCGCATCTCCCGCGCGTCAGTGCAAGGGATTCTGATCACGGGTCTGATGCGCGTCGTCGTGTTTTTAGCCGTCTTCGGCGTTGTGCAATCGGGCGCTCAGATCAGCCGTGAGGCCCCTGTGTTTGACGCTTTTCGCGCCGGCGCCGGAAGCGTCGGTCACGTGCTGTCGGGACTTGTTTTCTGGTCGGCGGCCATCACGTCGGTTGTTGGATGCTCCTATACCTCGATGACATTTGTTCCGATATTGCGTGACCAAACACGGCGCTCACGCGGGACCATCGTTTTCATTCTCTTGACTGCCGGCACGACCATTGCGCTGAACTATCTGGGCTGGAAGCCAACGCCACTGCTAATTCTGGCCGGCACCGTCAACGGCATCCTCATGCCGGTGGTTTTCGGCGTGATCCTGCTGGCCTCGCGCCGGCGTGATATTGTCGGCGACTACGCTCATCCCTGGTGGGCGATGGCAATGGGGTTTGTGGCCTGGCTCACCACCATCCTCATGGCCTATCATACCATTGCCAACATCCTATAACTTGTCTTTTCATGCTGCTCCGTACTACACTGCCCACGACGAACGTGGCTGGAGCGTGAGACAATGGCGAGACGAGATGATGTGCTAGCAATTATCTTGGGCGGCGGCCAAGGCACACGGCTCTTTCCACTGACCGGCGTGCGCTCCAAACCAGCCGTGCCGCTGGGCGGAAAGTACCGGCTGATTGATGTGCCGGTGAGCAACTGCATTAACTCGGACATCACCAAGATCTATGTCCTGACTCAGTTCAACTCAGCGTCGCTCAATCAGCATATTTCCCGGACCTATCGCTTCAGCCGCTTCAGTGACGGCTTTGTTGACATCCTGGCGGCTGAACAAACTCTTGATAATCGCGACTGGTTTCAAGGCACGGCTGACGCCGTTCGACAAAATTGGCGCCACTTTGAACAATGGAATGTGAGCACGTTCCTGATCCTTGCTGGGGATCATCTGTATCGCATGGATTACCGCGACTTCATCGGCCATCACCGCGACACCAAAGCCGACATCACGCTCTCTGTGATTCCCTGCACCGAAACGGAAGCAAGCGAATTCGGATTGATGAGGATCAATTCAAAGGGGCAGGTCGTCGAGTTCAAGGAGAAACCCAAAGGCGATGACCTCCTGTCTATGCGCGTGGACACCAGCGTCATCGGTCTTGACCCGGCGGAAGCCAAACAAAAACCCTACCTGGCTTCGATGGGCATCTATGTGTTTAATCCGCACGTGCTCTACGACCTGCTGACGGCCGATCCGTCAAAAGTTGATTTCGGCAAAGAAGTGATTCCGGCGGCGCTCGACAAATATCATGTTCAAGCCTACCTGTTCAACGGTTATTGGCGCGACATCGGAACGATTAGCAGCTTCTATCAAGCCAACATGGATTTGGCCAAGGTCGTTCCTCGATTTAATTTATACGACCCAAACGCGCCGATATACACGCGTCCGCGATTCTTGCCACCGGCGAAAATCCGAGAATGCCAGGTGCATGATTCACTGATTGCCGAAGGCTCTATTCTGAGCGGAGCTGAGCTGATTCACTGTATTGTCGGCATTCGGTCACGAATTGCTGAAAACGTGCGCGTCGAGCGATCCATCATCATGGGAGCTGACTACTATCAGACTGTCTCTGAAATCCTGGCCGATCAGCAAGCCGGCATTGTGCCAGTCGGCATCGGCGAAGGATCGCTAATCCGCAACGCGATCATTGATAAGAACGCTCGCATTGGACGCGGCGTCAGAATCCTCAATGAAGCCAATCTGACGGTGTTTGACGGTCCAAACTATTTCATTCGAGATGGCCTGGTCATCATCCCAAAGAATGCGACTGTGCCCGACGGAACGGTGATATAACCAACGCGCCCATCGCTGACACGTTAATCAACAATGGCATGGCTCGGAAGAACCGGCTCAACGGCAGCGCCGGTTGTCGGTCTATTCCGCCACAAAACCAGGCTCGATAGCAGAAATGCAAACGCCGGCACGATCAACACACCGACCGCCTCAATCGTATGCGACGAGGGAACAAAATACTGCGCGATGATCAACAACAGTGAGCTGGCCACGAACAAAGCGCCGACAAAGAACTCCAGACCTTTCCCCATCAAGAACAACAAGCCAAACAGCATATAGGCAATCAGGCTGGCATGCGTCAGGATCAAGTACCACATCGAATCGTAGTAATAGAGGCTCTCGAAATGAGCGAACAATTCCCGATGAATCGGCGCTGAGGTCGAACTGCGAAAGGTCGAGCCCGGCGCGGGCATGACTTTCCCGGCAAGTTGACGATACAACCAGAGCACACCAACGCTCCCGCCCGACAGAAACGCCAGAGTTGCCACCCAACGATTGCGCTCGTGCAGATACAGAGAAAAACAGATGATCAACGAGAGAAATATGATCGAGGGAATGTAGGTAGCAAACACGGCGAAATAAAATGACTGCTGAGCAAAATAGCGCAGCAGTAAATCCAGATAAACGTCTACATCTTTGACCTCCGTGACTGGCCCGGAGAGCGAGCGGTAAATGCCGATAGCTCGGCTTAACAGGCTCAGCCCCAGGAGGAAACAAAACACCGCATTAATCCTCAGAAAAATTCGATCAGCGTCCACAGCATGACTCCTGTGAGAATGTGGCACAGGCGTTCCCGCCTCTGCTCTCTTTCATCCTTCGTGGTGTGTGACCATACATGGGCGATTCCTGTGAGAATGTGGCACAGGCGTTCCCGCCTCTGCTCTCTTTCATCCTTCGTGGTGTGTGACCATACATGGGCGATTCCTGTGAGAATGTGGCACAGGCGTTCCCGCCTGTGCTCTATTTTCATTCTTCGTGGCGTGCAATCGCGCATGGACGACTCCTTGGAAAAGACAGGCACCGATTCACTGATGAACAGATTTTCAATCAGTCAATCAGCAGCTCTCTGCTTGTTTTTCGGGTCGTCACCGACGACATGAGCAACTCCTTGGTTAAAGCTGCCTCAGCCCACCGGACGGACTCTCCTCGGCAGAAGCCGTGTGGCCTTTTTTCTCCTGTTTGCCCCCATTATAGCCCAACCATCCTGGCAAGACAATCAATAGTTCGCGTTGGCAGAACCATCAACAGTTCAATTGAGATTTGGCGTTTTGAACCGAGCGATCTGCAGCAGCAGCCGCGTCGGCAGACGCCGCACGAGGGTAGCCAGACGTGCAACGTCTGCGTGAACGTCATCTCCAATCCGCCTTCAGTCTTTGGCGGCGGCAGCCGCGCACCAGCAGGTAGCCAGACGTGCAACGTCTGCGTGAACGTCATCTCCAATCCGCCTTCACTCTTTGGCGGCGGCAGCCGCGCACCAGCAGGTAGCCAGACGTGCAACGTCTGGGAGCCGTCATCCCTTAATCCCTCGCGCTTTGGAGAGGCGCCAGCAGCCCTCCCATAAGGTCGTTCGTGCAACTGAAACACTCGCCGCGAACACCCATATCTTGGCGCGTCTCCAACGCGCCACAATTGTTTGCTCTGCTGTTCCAGACGTTGCACGTCTGGCGACCTGCTGTTTGCGCCTCCGGCGCACGCTGACCTTGGACGTTCTCTGTTCCAGACGTTGCACGTCTGGCGACCTGCTTACGAGCCACTTGCATGGCTCAGCAGAAACGCGCATAGCATGAGGAATACCAAATGCGGAGGGAAGGACCATGTTCATGGAGCCAAAAACGTGGCGAGACCTTGATCCGTGTCCTTTAACAGACTGCCCTGGAACTGCCGATTCAAGCCCGCCCCGGCGTTTCGATTGACTTGTTCACTTTGACTCCTCTTGATCCCCTCCACGAGCTTTTGGGTTTGAGGGTTGGACTGGACGGGGCTGCTAATCCGGTGGCGTTGCCATCGGCTATTGAATCGGTCCCCTTCGGGACTCCTTCTACCTAAAGCGCAGAGAAAATCGGAGACCGCCGCTTGGGACGTTCTGTTCCTGCTCTCCCATTCGCTTCTCAAAAATCGCTTTTCTCTGGGCTATTGGTATGAGCATGACTGGAGTGATCATATCGCTCGAGGAATCGAGCAAGCCGTTCCCTGACGCTCAATACAGGGATGGGCAACTGGAGCGCAGCGCCCAGTTCAAACAACGGAATCAGCTTGACCAGTTCAGGCCCTGAAGCGCGGGCCGTTAATCCGACGCGGATCGGATGAAACAGCGCTCGTCCTTTGCGTCCGGTCTTCTCCTTGACAACCTGGGCAGCAGCTTGAAACGCCTCTACGGTGACGGGCTGGCATGAGGCAAGCTCGTCCTGCAAGAGACGAAGCACACGAATCGCTTGTGGATCAGCGATCACATCGGCTATCTCTTCGGTTTGTTCGGCGCGTGTGAGATCGTAGTCGAGGACTACAGCAGCGTGCTGTGGCAACTGAGCCAACGTGTCAACGTACGTCAAGGTGACTTCCAACAACAGCGAGACCCACTCCTGAGCGTGTTGGTTCAGGTCGCCGTCGGGGAGTCGTCCGGCCTGCTTCAAGTAGACAATGCTCTGGCGGACTAGCTCAGCTCGATCAGCGCGTTTCAGATACTCACGGTTGATCCAGTTGAGTTTTTCCTGATCAAAAATCGCTGGCGCCTTGACCACACGGTCGAGCGAAAACTGCTCGATCAGTTGATCGCGCGATAGGATTTCGCCTTCTGTCTTGGGCGACCAGCCCAGCAAGGCGAGAAAATTCAACAACGCCTCCGGTTGATACCCTTGCTGGCGAAATTCGGCCAGCGCCGTTGCGCCATGTCGTTTGGAGAGCTTGGTTCCGTCTGTCCCAAGGATTGTAGAAAGATGGCCAAACACGGGCGGACGCGCCTGCAGCGCCTCATAGAGCAACAACTGGCGGTGTGTATTGGCTAAATGCCCTTCGCCACGGATGACATGCGTGATCTTCATTTCAATATCGTCCACCACGACAGCAAAGTTATAGACAGGCCAGCCATCCGATTTAACGATGACGAAGTCTCCAAGCAAATCCGCCTGCCACTCAATGTGCCCGCGCACAAGGTCGTCCCACGCCACCATTCCACTTCTCACCTTGAAGCGTATCGTGTGGGAGACAGCGTGGCGCAATTTCTCTATAACCTGCTCTGGCGGCAGCGTCCGACATCGGCCGGAATAAACAAACCGTCTGCCCGCTTCTTCCGCTTGCTGGCGCTCAGCGGCCAACTCGTCGGCAGTACAAAAACAATGGTAAGCATCGCCTGATTGAAGCAGCCGCTCGGCGTAGCGGCGGTAAACGGCCAGTCGCTCACTCTGCCGGTAAGGGCCGAGGGCTCCGCCAACGTCCGGGCCTTCATCCCAATCCAGGCCCAGCCAGCGCAAATCGTCGTAGATGCGTTGTTCGTACTCAGGCCGAGACCGCTCGACATCTGTATCTTCAATGCGCAGGAGAAACGCGCCACCATGCTGCCGGGCAAACAACCAGTTATAAAGCGCCGTGCGAACATTGCCAACATGCAGTTGGCCGGTGGGACTGGGGGCAAATCGCACGCGCACGCTGGCCTGGGGAGAATTTGACTGAGTCAACGAGGATGTGTTCATTGAGAGTTGAATCGCTTCATGCAAGCCATCAAAATCGGAGCCTCAGCGATCATACGACGGGATGTATTCATTGGCGGCTGCGTCGCTACGCGCACGAGGCAAGAGTTGGTCCGGTCAAAGCGCGACGTCATTTAATGAACCAGCGATCACGGTGACGAATCCGCTCGGATGGATGAATTTTTGAATCGCCGCATTGACCTGTTGTTTGGTGACAGCCTGAACCAACTGAGGAACGCGGTCCAAATACTGCGGGCCGAAGCCATAGGCTTCCGCCGAGAGCAGATGTGTCGCCATGCCGGTGTTGGTATCCAATCCGACAATGAATGAACCGACGAAGGATGATTTTTCATCTTCAAGTTCGCGATCAGTGATACCTTGTTGCAGATAAGCGTCAATGACTTCCAATGTGGACGCCAGCGCTTTGTTCAAATTATCTGGATTGACCGTGAAGCTGACAGCCCAGGGACCATCAGCAAAGCTCGCTTCCCAAAATCGTGAAGCGATGCCGTAAGTCAGTCCTTCTTGATCTCTGACGCGCAGGCCCAATCGTGATGAGAGCGTGGACTGGCCTAACGCGGCATTGGCAATGAACGCTGCATAATAATCCTGATCGGTTCGACGTAATTGCCCCGCGTGTCCCATCACCACGTTGGCATTGGCCTTATCAGGCATGTGGATCAGCTCACGTTGAGTTTGCTCGCCGGGTCTGGTTCGTTCGACCTCAATTGGCACCGGTGCGCCGGCTGCCCAATCGCCAAATAGCTCTTCCACCTGCTGCTGCACTTGCTTCGTCTTGACGTCGCCCACCACCACGAGCATGGCTGTCGCAGCTCCGTAATAGGTTTGATAAAACCGTTGCAAGTCCTCAACCGATATGGTTTCAATGGACTGAATGCGCTGCTCAACGGGCGGTTGATAAAACGGATTGCCTGGCGCATATAATATCTGACAAAACCGTTCAAAGGCGCGGACATCGGTTTGTTCCTGTTGTCGTCTCAAGCTGCCGATGACCTGTTTCTTGAGTTTGTCCAGCTCATCTTCAGGGAAGGCCGGTTGTCGGAGAATTTCGGCCAGCGTTGATAAGACCCGGCCGATGTCTTTGGACAACGCCTGTCCTTCAGCGCCGATCAGGAAACGATTTGCTGAAACCTCCACGTTCGCTCCAACGTCTTCGAGCGTCTGAGCAATTTCAAATTTGGAGCGTTGCTTTGAGCCACGCTTGAGCATTGAGGCAGTTAGTTGAGAAAGGCCAGGTCTGTCCAGCGGATCGAGGAACCGACCGGCCCGCAACGCCATACTCAGGTGCACGGTCGGGCTAGCCGGATTTTCATAAACGAGCAGTGTGAACCCGTTGGGCAAACAAGCGCGGTGGGTGCGGGATGCAAACATGCCGTTATTCATCGCTTTCTTCTTCTCCCTGCGGCTGGTCTTGCGGGCCGGGCGAAGCCTTGGGGACAAACCACCCGACGGTTCGATTGTCTTCAACCAGATATTGTTGCGCGACCCGTTGAATATCGCCCACCTGCACACGTTGCACCTGCGGAACATAATCAAGAAACCAACGCCAGTCGGCGCTGGACTCAGCTTCAGCAAGCGCACAGGCATAATTCAATGCGCCGTCGCGCTCGTAGTACACAGTGGCTTCAATCTTAACCTTGGCGCGATCCAGTTCAGCTTGGGACACACCCTGATCTTGAATGCAGGCCAATTCAGCCAAAATGGCATCCTCAACCTGTTGATGCGGCACCTCCGGGCGCAAAACAGCAACAATTTCAAACAGGCCCGGATCCTTCAGGTGCGAAGCCATTGAATTGACACTGATGGCTAACCCTGCATCTACGAGCCGTTGATATAATCGCGTGGTGATGCCGTCGGTTAAGATTCGGGACAACAGAGCCAACGGGTAGACATCGGGATGACGCGCTTCAGGAATATGGAAGCAGAGTTGCACCAATCCCACTTCGCCGACTCGACGCAATTTGAACCGTCGCTCGCCTTCTTGGGGTGGCTCGACCGTATAGACCGGAGGAATCTCATGGGGCGGTGACGGAATTCGCCCAAAGTGCTTGGCCACATACGAGAGCGCCTCATGGCGCTGGAAGTCACCGACGATAATGGTGGTCGCGTTCTTGGGCCAGTAAAACGTGTGGTAAAACTGGCGCAATCGTTCTGTCGGCACATTCTCCACGTCACATCGCCAACCAATCGTCGGATGATGATATGGGTGCTCGCGAAACGCAGCGGCCCAGGCGTGTTGATCTAACACGCGCAGGGGTTCATTCTCGCCTCGCTCCAGCTCATTGCGGACGACGATCCGCTCAGCTTCTCGGTCTTCGTCACGAATGAGCGAGTTCCTCATCCGATCTGCCTCCAACTGGATGACAAATTCCAGATGTTCTTTCGGAACTGCTTCAAAGTAATTCGTCCGGTCAAGCCAGGTGGTGGCATTGAAATGCGCGCCAAGTCTCTTGAGGACGGCGGCAATCTGCGTGCCTCGATTTGTGTTGAATGTCGGCGTTCCCTTGAACATCATGTGCTCGAGCAAGTGGGTCGCCCCCGTATAACCGACCGCTTCATTCCGCGAACCCACATGGTAAAGAACCATCAACGCAACCACCGGCGCGACGGGCTGCGCGACCAATAGCAGCTTCATGCCATTGTCCAGTCGGTACTCCTCAATACCCTGCGCGGCATCAACGAACGTGATCCCTTCGGCTACGACCTGACCTGTGACATAAATATGCTCAGCCAAGATTATTTCTCCTTATTTATCCTTCGGCGTGCTCAATCAACCACGAGCCATCATTATAGCCAATCTTGCCGTGAGCGAATAGTCTTTGTCGTCATTGTTTGGTTCGCTGACGTTTCCTGGAGGTGACGGACGGTTGCGGGCTATCAGCTTCGGTCAGCCGGCGGGCTGCGCCACACTCCAGCTCATCGGTCGAGCCATCGTTCGTCACCGGCGCCTCAGGCAGACGGGACGCATCGGTGATCCTTACACCGCCTGAGCCTGCTCAGTAGCTCAAATAAGGACTCAACCAGCGTTCAACAGCTTCGATACTCATGCCCTTGCGACGGTGGTAATCGAGGACCTGATCGCGGGTGATTTTGCCGACGGCAAAGTACTTGGACGCTGGGTGAGCAAAGTACAAACCGCACACAGAGGCTGCTGGGTACATGGCTAAATTTTCCGTCAGCCGGATGCCGGTCTGTGCTTCAACTTGTAACAGATCGAACAAAATCCGTTTCTCCGTGTGATCCGGACAGGCCGGATAGCCGGGAGCCGGCCGGATGCCACGATAGGCTTCTTTGATCAGCTCTTCATTGGTCAGTTGTTCGTCGGGCGCGTATCCCCACAACTCGGTTCGCACGCGCTGATGCAGCAATTCGGCGAACGCCTCGGCCAGCCGGTCGGCCAACGCTTTGATCATGATGCTGCTGTAATCATCGTGCTCACGCTCAAATCGGGCAATGACCTGCTCAATGCCAATGCCGGCTGTCACAGCAAACGCACCAATGTAATCCTTCACGCCGGTTTCTCTTGGCGCGACATAATCGGCCAGCGCCAGGTTCGGATGCCCCGGCGCCTTTATGCTCTGCTGCCGAAGCGTATGAAACACGGCCAGCACCCGCTGCCGCGTTTCGTCAGCATAGACTTCGATATCGTCATAGCCAACGCTGTTAGCTGGAAACAAACCGGCGACGCCCTGAGCCTTCAAAAGACCTTCGGCAATCACCTGCGCCAGCATGACCTGCGCGTCTTCGTAGAGCTTGCGTGCCGTCTGGCCGATTTTGGGATGCTCAAAAATATCAGGATACTTGCCAGATAATTCCCACGTCAGGAAAAATGGCGTCCAATCAATATACCGGCTGATCTCTTCAAGCGGATAATCCGTCAACACCGTGATGCCCATGCGTTGAGGAGTAGTAATGTGCACCTGCGTCCAATCAAATTGCAACCGATTCGCTCGCGCCTGCTCCAACGTCAAATAGGATTTATCAGCTTGGCGGCGTTGATAATCGTCGCGAATCTTCTGGTATTCTGATTTAACAGCCTGAGCAAAGGCAGCGCGCGTGCGAGTATCAACCAACTGGCTGACGACGGGAACCGTGCGCGAAGCATCCACCACGTGAACGGTTGGCCCAGAATAATGCGGATCAATTTTGACAGCCGTGTGAATCCGCGACGTCGTGGCCCCCCCAATCAGCAACGGAACCTGGAAACCCAGTCGTTCCATCTCTTGCGCGACGTGAACCATCTCGTCCAACGATGGGGTGATCAATCCGCTCAACCCGATCAGGTCGGCGTTCTGCTCACGGGCTACCTGCAGAATCTTTTCGCACGGCACCATCACGCCCAGATCAATCACCTGGTAATTGTTGCAGGCCAACACCACGCCGACGATGTTCTTGCCGATGTCATGCACATCGCCTTTGACGGTAGCCAGCACGATTTTTCCGGCTGCGCGCGCCTCATTCGATTTCGCTTTCTCCGCCTCAATGAATGGGACCAAATACGCCACAGCCTTCTTCATCACGCGGGCGCTTTTGACCACTTGTGGCAGGAACATCTTGCCGGCGCCAAATAGATCACCGACCACATTCATGCCGTCCATCAAAGGGCCTTCGATCACTTTCAATGGGCTGACGTACTTCTGCCGCGCCTCTTCCGTGTCTTCTTCGATGTAGTCAACAATGCCCTTGATCAGGGCGTGCTTTAATCGTTCTTCCACTGAAGCGCGCCGCCATCCATCTTCAACAACAGCTTCTCTGCCCGTCCGTTTCAGACCCTCTGCATAGGCCACCAGCCGCTCTGTAGCATCCGGCCGGCGATTGAACAGCACATCTTCAATCAACGTCAGCAAGTCATGCGGGATTTCCTCATAAACCTCCAGTTGACCAGCATTGACAATCCCCATGTCCAAGCCCGCTTTGATGGCATGATAGAGGAACGCCGCGTGCATCGCCTGCCGCACGCGCTCGTGGCCGCGAAACGAAAACGAAATGTTACTGATGCCGCCGCTGACGCTGGCCAACGGCAGATGCTCTTTTATCCATCGTGTCGCGCGAATGAAGTCAATCGCGTAGTTTTGATGTTCTTCAATGCCGGTGGCAATCGTGAGGATATTGGGGTCAAAAATGATGTCCTGCGGCGCGAATCCGACTTCTTGCGTCAATATCCGATAGGCGCGCTCACAGATTTCAATTTTGCGCTCATAAACATCAGCCTGCCCCCGCTCGTCAAACGCCATGACCACCACGGCCGCGCCATATTGCAGAATTTTACGTGCCTGTGCTTTGAACGCTTCTTCGCCTTCCTTCAAGCTGATCGAATTGACAATGGATTTCCCTTGCAGACATTTCAACCCAGCTTCGATCACCGACCACTTGGATGAATCAATCATGATGGGCACACGGGCAATGTCCGGCTCAGCCGCCAACAACCGTAGGAACCGAACCATGGCTGCTTCCGAATCCAACAGCCCTTCGTCCATGTTGACATCGAGAATCTGAGCGCCATTTTCCACCTGCTGCCGCGCCACCGACAGAGCGCCTTCAAAATCGCCGTCCATAATCAACCGCGCGAACCGGCGCGAGCCGGCTACATTGGTGCGCTCGCCAATGTTGACGAAGTTTGTTTCAGGCCGCACCACGAGCGGCTCCAAGCCGCTCAATCGCAGATAAGGAGGAACCTCAGGCCGCTGCCGGGGCGGGTACTCATCGGCAATGGGAGCCATCGCCTTGATATGTTCAGGCGTCGTGCCGCAGCATCCACCAATGATGTTCACGAAGCCGTGCCGCGCATAGTCGCGCAGCGTCTCAGCCATCATCTCCGGCGTTTCGTCATAACCGCCAAACTGATTGGGCAGCCCGGCATTGGGATACAGACTGACAAACACCGGCGCCAGCCGCGACAGTTCCTCGATAAACGGGCGCATCTGCTGCGAACCGAGGGCGCAATTAAGCCCAACACTGAGTAAATGCCGCGCATGCGAAACAGAAATCCAAAACGCTTCGGTCGTTTGTCCTGATAACGTGCGGCCACTGGCATCCACGATCGTGCCTGAAATCATCACCGGCAGCGCCTTGCCAAGCGACCGTGTATACTCCTCAATGGCAAACAGGGCGGCCTTGGCGTTGAGTGTATCGAAGATGGTTTCGACCAATAACAGATCAACGCCGCCATCAATCAGGCCGCGGATTTGCTCGGTGTAAGCCACTACTAACTCGTCAAACGAGACGGCCCGCAGCCCTGGATCATTGACATCAGGTGAGAGCGAGGCCGTCTTGTTGGTAGGACCGAGCGCGCCGGCAACGAAGCGCGGCTTATCAGGCGTCCGGCGCGTAAACTCCAGCGCCGCCTCCTTAGCGATTTTCGCTGCCTGCAAGTTAATCTGATAGACAAGCGACTGGGTGTGATAATCGGCTTGCGAGATAGCCGTCCCGTTGAATGTGTTCGTCTCGATGATGTCCGCTCCCGCCTCTAGGAACGCGCGGTGGATCTCGGTGATGATCTGCGGCTGAGTTAAGCACAGCAGGTCATTGTTCCCTTTCACATCGTATGGGTGATCCTTCAAGAGCTGGCCGCGAAAGTCTGCCTCTGTCAGCCGGTACTGCTGAATGGTGGTGCCCATCGCACCATCAAGCAGCAGAATTCGTTTTTGCAGCAGTTCAGTCAGCGTATCGAAGATCATCTCCTTTGCACCCGCCAACGATTATAGCGGTTCAGGTAGAAGCCAGCAATTTAGCCGGCCAGCGATTCTAACTCGGCGTGGATCAGCTCGCGCACCTTGTGAACAACTGCGTCGAGCGTCACCTCAATGGTTTGGCGGTTGCGTCGAAGCATGATCTCAGCGAGTCCCTGCGCCAGTTTCTTCGGGCCGATGGTCACGCGCAACGGAATACCAATTAAATCGGCGTCCTTAAACTTGACGCCAGGGCGTTCGTCTCGGTCGTCCAATAAAACTTCAACGCCAGCTTTGGTCAGCTCTTGATAAAGGCGCTCGGCGGCTTGCGCCTGTTGTGAATCGCTGAGGTTGACGGGCGTAATCACCACCTGAAACGGCGCGATAGACATCGGCCAGATAATGCCATCGGCGTCATGATGCTGCTCGATGGCTGAGGCCATGACACGTTCAACGCCGATCCCATAGCTGCCCATGACAATCGGCGTTTCTCGGCCCTGCTCGGTCAACACATAAGCGCCCATCGAAGTGCTGTACTTCAATCCGAGCTTGAAGATATGCCCGATTTCCAGCGCCCGCCTTACTTGTAGCGAGGCGTCGCACTGCGGACAGCCTTCGCCGCTCTTGACCGAGCGTAGATCGGCCCACTGCGTGACGGCAATGTCGCGTTCGACATCAACACCGCGCAAATGGAAATCATCGCGATTCGCTCCCGTGACCATATTCTTTCGACCGCGAATGGCATAATCGGCGATGATCGGATAGCGCGTCACGCCGACGGCGCCAAGGCTGCCAGGTAACGCGCCCAGGGCCTCTCGAATCTCCTCCGGATGCCCCGGACGAAGCGGCACCGGACCGACCAGATCGCTCAATTTCGTCTCATTCAATTCATGATCGCCACGCAGCAACAGCAATGTTAACTGACCATCCACCATGTAGACCAACGTTTTGATCTGCCGCTCAGCCGCCGCGCCGTTAGGAAATTGCTCCAGGTCCTGGATCGTGCGCACACCGGGCGTTGGAAATGGTTCCGGCTGGCTCAGGCCGTCTTCATCATGAATTGGCGCCAGCCGTGACGTGGCTTTCTCTGTATTGGCTGCATAGCCGCAGGCTGCGCATAACGCAATATGGTCTTCGCCGGAATCGGTCAACAGCATGAATTCGGTTGACTCCGACCCTCCCATAGAACCTGACGAGGCCTGCACCATGACGAATTCCAACCCGCAACGGCTGAAGATGCGACAATAGGCCTGACGGTGAAGCTCGTAGGATTTATCCAGACCGCTCCAATCCAGATCAAACGAATAGGAGTCTTTCATGATAAACTCGCGCACACGCAACACGCCGGAGCGCGGGCGTGGCTCATCGCGGAACTTGGTCTGAATCTGATACCATGTCTGCGGCAGTTGCTTATACGAGCGTAATTCGTGACGGGCAATGGCCGTGAAGATTTCTTCATGGGTCATGCCCAAGCACATGGCAGCGCCTTTGCGGTCGGTCAGGCGAAACATGTTATCGCCCATCACCTCCCAGCGACCACTCTCTTTCCAGACCTCGGCTGGGTGAATCGCCGGCAGATGAAACTCCTGACCGCCAATGCGGTTCATTTCCTCACGAATAATGTCCATGATCTTCATCAACGTGCGCCACGCCAGCGGCAAATAGCTATAGACGCCAGCCGCCAACTGGCGGATCAACCCGGCGCGTAGTAAGAGCTGATGGCTGATGACATCGGCATCAGCCGGTGTTTCTCTCAAAGTTGGAATGAAATAATTCGACCAACGCATAAACGACCTTGTTCATCCTCCACGCAGTAACATCATGTTTCGAGAATGGAGCATTGTATCCATCTCGGCCTCATCTGTATACGGGCAACGTCATATCGAGTGCGGCCACCGAAAGTTAGTTGTTCACCGGCTCAGACACAAAGCAGCGAAAGGCAGTAACCCGCCACGTCCCATCCGCCTCCGACGCGGATGGCCGAGGCGAGGTTCTGTCTTTGATTCCTGACACGCTTGCGTCTGAGGGCGCTTCAAGCTACATTGACCGCCGCCATGACAAAACAAGTCGGCTTCATCGGATTAGGCACGCTTGGTCGGCCGATGGCTGAGCGGCTGCTCGGCGCGGGCTTTGAGCTAACCGTCTACAATCGCACAGTCGAAAAGACGCAACCCTTGGTCGAACGCGGCGCCCGACGGGCCGCGGCGCCATGTGATGTGGCAGCGGCGTGCGATGTCATCATTACAATGGTGTCAGACGACCGCGCGCTCCACGAAGTGGCCTGCGGTGAACAGGGGTTATACGCCAAGCGCGTCGAAAGCAAAGTCCATGTTGACATGAGCACGATTTCACCAGCCCTCTCGCAACAACTCACATCCCTGGCCCAAACTCAAGGCTTCTGCTTCATTCATGCGCCGGTGCTTGGCAGCCGCCCCCAGGCCAGCGATGGCACGTTGCTGATCTTTGTTGGTGGATCACCTCAGGCATGGCCACAAACAGATGAGATATTCCGCGCCCTTGGCAATCGCATTTGGCGCTTCCCAGATGTTGTGCAGGCAACTTACCTGAAGCTGATTTGCAATCAATTCATCGCCAGCATGATTGTTACCCTAGGGCAAGGGTTGGTATTGGGTCAAAAGGCTGGCATACCGATTGAGACAATTCTGGACGTACTGGCGGCCTCAGCGCTCAACTCGCCGATGTATCAAAGTAAGGCACGCATGATCGCGCAACGCCAATTCTCGCAAGCAAATTTCTATGTTCAACACATGCTCAAAGACATTGAGCTGATACTGCAAGCAGCTCGCGAGCTTGGTGTGGCGCTACCGAGTTTAGCGGCAGCGCGCGAGCTTTTTGTCGCAGCGGAAGCAGCCGGTTATAGCCGTGAAGATTATTCGGCGGCCATCAAGGTATTGGAAGAAATGGCTCGGACGCGCATCGGTTCGGGCTCAGCTTTGCCAGAGACAATCTGATGAGAGAGCTTCGTGGGCAAGTCATCATTGTGACGGGCGCATCGGCCGGCATCGGCGAAGCAACAGCGCGACGCCTGGCCGGGCAAGGCGCCAAAGTTGTGCTGGCGGCACGACGGCAGGAGCGACTGGAAGCTCTCACACGAGAGATTGCCAGCGCGGGTGGGTTTGCCCTGCCCGTTGTCACAGATGTGACATCTGAGGCAGATCGTCGGCGGCTGATTGAAGAGACGGTGAGCTATTTCGGTCGCATTGACGCACTGATCAACAATGCTGGCTATGGTCAACGTGGCCCGATTGAATTGGTTCCGGTCGAAGCCATTCGCCAAAACTTTGAGACGAATCTCTTCTCGCTGATTGCGCTGACGCAACTGGTGATTCCACTGATGAGGCAACAACGCAGTGGCCGAATCATCAACGTTGGATCGGTCGCCGGACGCATCGCCCGGCCGATGTCATCCGTCTATGACGCCACCAAACATGCCCTGGAGGCGATCTCCGATGGGCTACGTGGTGAACTAGCGCCATTCGGCATACAAGTCGTACTGATTCAGCCAGGCTTCATCCTCACCGAATTTGTTCAGGTGGCCAATGAACTCGCCAAACCGATGAGCGAACAGGCCGGGCCGTATGCCCCGTTTTTTTCCAACTTGAGTCGCGGGTACGAGCGCATCAAAAAGATCGCCGGCCAACCCGACGATATTGCACGGCTGATTGTCGAAGCCTTGAAGGCCGACCATCCACGCGCACGCTACGCTGCGCCGCTTCATGCCCAAATCGCGTTACTGCTCAAGCGACTGCTGCCCGACCGCGTGTTTGATTCTTTACTCAATCGCCAACTGACCGCCACGCAAAAATCGTAAAGCTTGTTCCGAATCCGCCCGACGGATTTGACATGCGTGGCGACACACCGGTTACGTAAAACTACCGACAGAACTAAGCAATCATACGAATTCTCTTCGGCAAGGCTGTTATGTCAAGATACCGGTGCACCGGACGAAGCGCCCCGCGGGCGATGGCTCAGCCTCGGCTCATCAGGGGTCTCAACCACACCAAGAGGAGAACAGACAGTATGTCAAAGATTCTGGTCGTTGATGACGAAGCGCCGATTCGACACCTACTCGATATTTTCTGTCGAAGCGAAGGACATCAAGTAGAGATAGCCTGTGACGGGCTTGAAGCTGCATACAAAATTCAACGAGAACGATATGACCTCATAGTCACCGACATGACGATGGAACCCATACCGGGAGAAGAGCTGATCGCATGCGTGCGACTCATTTCACCAGAGACGAGAATCCTTGCCCTGTCAGGTTGGTCTGAAGAAGACACGCGGACGCAGGCTGAAACAGCGGGCGCTGATTTGTATATGTCAAAGCCGTTCACACGCGATGAATTTACTGCGGCGCTCCGGCACTTTTGTTTGCGGTCTGAAGCAACAACCAACAAGCGCACGGCTGACACCCCATGTGCTGCGGCCGCCTAGAGCGATTTTCAATTGCATTTATCCTGGTTGCCCCGCATCTTTTTGCGAGCTGATGCACGCCGCAAGCGTGTGCCCTAGGGTAAACTCACTCACAAATCGCTCGGATCGGTTGAGCAGGTCGAACCCTCAGCTCTTGCATTTCTAAAAAAGTTCGGGGCGTTTTTGGAGTGCTGCGACTCGTCGTAGCTTTGGCCAGAAAGCGGTGACACGTCACCGCGCTCCGAAACGTCCCGTCCCTCCAACCCGTCCCCCAAAATCTCCCGGAACTTTTGTCCACCTACTCAGCTCGGTGAGTAGGCCGGCGGCGCACACGTGTTCAGCACCTAACGGCTTTGGGCTGATGTATCGGACGGTTCCTCCGCAATGAGGCACAATGAGTCACAACGACGACGACAGTTCATCAAAACCGATAACCTACCATGCCGTAAATGTAACTCGAATTAGCCCCCGGTGTGGCTTGCTTGAGGAAACTGCCGGCGAATAAGTAACCGATCGCCGATTCGATAAACAGATGGTTGGTTAACTTGATGGAGGTAGAGAGGTCCATCTCGCGGCCCACATGCCGATGGCGCGCGCCGTCCCTGATCCGCGCAACAGGCAGTCCGGCTGCATTGTAAAATGCGTCACGAGGGCTGGCTAACCAAAACCAACGGAGATCAAATCCTACACTGGCGCGTTCAACCGGCTTGACTGACACGCCGCCATGCAGATCATGAATGTTGCGCCAACCCACCAGATCAGCATAACCGTACTTGGCGTGATTCGTCGGAAACAACTGATCGAACGTTCCAACCTTGCCATCGCTCGGATTGCCATCGCCGGAAGCAAAATTGTATTCACCGACGAGCCGCGGTTTGCCGGCCACGTTGCTTAGCGTATGCCCGATGAGCGCATGAACGGCGCCGGCGCGAATTTCATCGCCGGCCACATCTCCGGTTTGGCCGACCAGCTCGATGTTGTAATCGAAGTTGGCCGGTAGTGTGCCTGCCAAGCGTGTGCCGAACGTGATCCGGTCGGCATCGCCCGGCTGACCGCGCTCATTCAACAAGCGTGACTGCGCCCGCCAAAACGTGTAGACGTCCCAGCGTCCCTTTGGAATCGCCGTGGGGAACGTGGCATGCAGCCCGTAGAGATTGTCGCCGTCGGTCGTTCGATTGAATCGGCCATCTTCGATACGCACCACAGCCGCAGCAAAGCCATCGAGGCGGACTCGTGCGTGTTCATAAAAAACGCGCACAGCGTCAAACGTCCGGGCCGTATTGCCATAATTGAACGAACCGATGAGCCGCTCATCGCCAAAGTTTACCTCCTGCCGCCCAACGCGCAGCCCCCATCCTTTTCGTTGGCGATGAAAAAATTCCAGGTAGGCTTGCCGCAAGTCGAATGAATCTTGAAAAGCGGGCGGGTCAGGATCAGCCTTGAAACCGAGCGCCTGCGCATCCTGGCCTTCAAGAAAAATCTTGAACCATGAGCCAGGATGAATATCCACGTTCAGCCGGACGCGGGTCAGCAAATATCCGTCGTCATTGTTTGGGCGAAACCCGGCGTTCTGCCTGGTTTCCCAGCGTAGCCGCAGTTCGGCGCCCAGCGTGAGCCACTCTTTGGTCCGCTGGTTGATCCGAGCCATCCCTTGATGCGGCCAGCGCCAGCCCTCGGTTGGCGATGGAATGGTCGGTGAATGAGCAACGGCCGGCACAAGCTGCTGGGCCGAAACGGTCCCACAAAACCACAATACCATAACGATGACTGCCACAGAACGCGACGCTCCTTGTATCATCACGATCCTCCTTAGCGCTGCCTGTCATATCAAAACCACACGACCGCTCAACCCGAGACCGCTTCATTGGTCAGTCTGCTTGATATGGCATAACGCATTCTCTTGTTGACGAGAAAAGCTAATCCGCTCACCCGGCATCCGGATTGATTCTGGCGGGGCATGAACGTTCATCACTGCGTAACATCCGGCGGCGCCAAGCTGGTCTCAACTTTCTCGATAAGATTTCGCAAAACAGTCTGTTTTCGTTTCAGCTCCTCGGTGAATTCATAGGTGTCGGAATGATAAATCTCCTCGCGAAGTGTGCCGAGCCGCTCCTTGAGTTCCTCCAACAACAAGGTTGCTTCTTCGACGGTCAACTCGAGTCGAACCATACTCACCTCCGGCTGGTGTAAGCTGACATTGTCCTGAGCGGCTGTCGTCCGGCGTTGTTCATGACATGGTGGTGGACCGCCGGGCCGCTCATCTGCACGCCTTCGATTGGTGTGCCGCAGTCAGGACATTGATCATTGACAATCCAGTTGGCCAACACCGTCAATCCAGCTCGCTCAATGAGCAAGCGGCGGCAGTGTGGACACCACGTGTTAGCGCCGACGCTCCCTCGAATGTTGCCACAGTAAACGTAGTGCAACCCGGCATGACGCCCGATGGTATAAGCTCGTTGTAACGTTTCGACCGGCGTCGGCGCATGGTCAGCCATTTTATAGGCTGGGACGAAAGCGGTCACATGCCACGGGATGGTGTATGAGAGCGAGGCCAGATATTCCGCGATGGCGTGTAGTTCTTCATCCGAATCATTATGTCCCGGAACAATCAACGTCGTGACCTCAACCCACATCCCAAGCGCCCGCATGAACTGAATACACCGAAGCACAGGCCGCAGCTTGCCGCCGGTGAGCCGTCGGTACGCGGCGTTATCGAACCCTTTCAAATCTACATTCGCCGCGATCACATACGGCATGAGTTGACGAATCGCTTCCGGCGAAAGATACCCGTTGGTCACCAGCAGATTCTTCAATCCTTGGGCATAAGCTTGCCGCGCCGTCTCGTAAACGAGTTCGAAGAAAACGGTCGGCTCAGTATAGGTGTAGGCAATGCTTCGGCAGCCGTGTCTGAGGGCAGTTTCCACAATCTCGGCGGGGCTCAGCAGCTCGCCAATGATGCGCGGATTGCGCCCCTTGGTCAGTTGCGACAAATAATGATTCTGACAATACCGGCACCGTAAATTACACCCGACGGTGGCAACGGATAAAGACATTGAGCCAGGTTGAACGTGAAAGAAGGGCTTCTTCTCAATCGGGTCTACTTCCAGCGCAGCCACATGATCGTACACAAGCGTATAGAGTGTCCCATCGCGGTTTTCGCGCACGCCGCACCGTCCACGCCGTCCCGGCTCAATGCGGCATTGATGAAGGCAAAGATCACACACGACCCCCTTGTCGCCAGTCCGATGATACAGCATCGCTTCTCTCATGTGGTCCTCCTCGCTGCTCGGACGGCTCGATGCCGGGAGATATTCAATTGGGAACAGGTGGCGCAGAGCTATTGAGCGTGCACTTGAATAGATTCGACGTACTTCATCAAGGCGTAAATATCACCTTTCTCCTGCATCGAGCCCTTGGTACGCCGAAAGATCGTTCCCCACACGGGCATTTCCCGGCTCCCATGAGCTGGCGTGATCTTCTCACCTTCGATCGCATTCAACACGCGATATGCAGGGAATTTCTCGCCCGGCTGCTGAATGCGCGTCAGATCAGTCGGCTTCTTCTTCAACGCGCGCGCCGCCGGCCCGTTGCCTTTGGCATCTAGCCCATGACATGTTGCACAGTGCTCGCGGTAAAGCTCTTGCCCTTTGCTTATAAACCCTTCATCCTGCCACGCCACAACATGGTCGGGCGTGACACTCACGCCGAGCATCCATGCGGCCAGAAAGCCCATCATGAGGATGACTCCCGCGTTCTTCATCATAGTTTCCTCCTACGATTAGTTTCTTCACCTCTGGGTAGGCAAATATATGTGCAAACAACGTACCAGCCATCCATCGAATGCCATCCGTTGATAAACAATCAATTAGCCCTGACGAGCAAATGCGCATGGGAATTTCGCCCTCTGCAAAGCGTCATATCACCCAGTTGAGCCATCAGTGTGGCGCTATGAGCCCACCAAAGCAGGGCTCCGCCATCACTATGTAGCAGACGCTTCGCGGATTCAGATGGTGAGGAGAAACTGACGCAAAAAGGTGGAAACGATTAGAGGGAGCTCACACGAGGGTAGATGGTAGGCAATGAGATTCAGGTCCGCTTTCAACCGGCAGACCCAAATCTACGCGGATCACGCGAGCCGTTCGGATCAACGCAGATCAAAACATCGGCCCATATCCGCTTCATCGGCGTCCATCCGCGTGCTATGCGGTTGCAATTAAGACGTGTGGCGAGCGTATGAACCCCTTTTCGGGCTACTGCCGTCAAACGCTTTATCAGAATAGGCCGTGTTTATAATGCTCGATCCAGGCAAACATCCCGCGATAGCATTCCGGTATCTTCTGGTACTGCCTCTTGGAGATAATCAGGAACGGTTGTTTCTTATAGTTTCGATAATCCTTGAACCAGGGGCGATGATAAACCAAATACAAAAGCGGGCGTACGTGCTGAGAACGATTCTCAGTCCCTTGGTGCAGTATTCTGTAATCCATCAAGAAACACGACCCGACCGGCACCTGCGGGTCTACAAACGACGCGTTGACTGGCTGCTCAGCTATCTGGAGATGTGTGCCCGGCCACATCCTTGTTGTTCCATGCACATCATTAAATTCGATTAAAGGAATGGCCATCGTGAGAGCATAACAGGGCAACAACTCGTTCGGCATTGTAGGAAATAGGGCGGGCCCATCACGGTGAAGATGCTGCAACGGAGCCCCCGGTAACGAAACCACGGAGGCCAAACTTCCCAGCACACAATCTTCACCGAGTATGGCTCTGATGATCGGCAAGACGAGTGGATGAGCATATAAAAGCGGCGCTGTGAATGGAGGACGAAAGGCGACTGTCACCATATAACGCTTCTGGCCCACCTCCAACGCATCCAGATGGTGCGCTTCCTCAAAATAGCGTGCATACCGCTTCTGGTAAGCATTGCGCAGGCGAGTCATAAACTTCGTAGGAAAGACATTGCCCAGAAAGAGGCAACCATGAAGGCGAAACTGCTTGACAGCTTGCTGAAGCACATCCTGTCGGACACACGAACATGCATGCTCGTCAGGAGTGAATGAAATGGCTGGAAGCATCATGATCGGCCCTCATGAGCCATGCTCACCCCCAAGAAGTGACCATGAAGCTGGCCAACGTATTCAGCAGTCGAGGTGTCAAGCAGGGCTCACAGCAATTGTGGGTCGCTGAATCCGGATTTCGGAGCGAACTATTCCAGGTTCGTAAACGAGCGTCAACGCCGTCAGCGCCTAACTCTGGCCCGCAGCTTGCCGAGCAGTGCGCATCGGCAAGACGAGAGGCTACTGGCTGTATTTCTGTGAAAGCTCGCCAACGTACGCCAACGCCAATTTCCGCGAGGCGAACCGGCCAGGAAATTGCTCCATGACCTGATCCGTGATCTTATCAAGCGACAGCTCACCATTCATCAGGTTCAGGATCATTCGGTCAATCTGGCCATCTTGGTTGAGACGGGGCGTATAACCCGCTTCGCATTTTCGCAAGCGCTCCAGCGAGAGTGGATGACCGTAGAAGGTTGACTGTTTGAACTCAGCTTTAATCTGCCCCGCGCAGGCCTGCTCGCGCACTTGTGTATTCCACCGCCAGATATAATCCTCACCAACAAGGTCGGCCTGTAGACTTACGGATATTCTATCGTTCACGGCGAGCGAGACCGGCTCTGGCCAAGGGAAGAAAGCGCGTCCGTAAATCACTTCTGGCTCACCCGGACGATTGGAAAATCCGATCCCGTCAATCAACTCAGCATCAAACCATACAAGCAGACCATGAGCTAGGCCGGCGCGAGTAACCGACCACTGCGCTTCGCCCATGACATCGAAATTGACCAATCGGGTATAGTCCAATGTCGCCCAGCACTGCGGTTCGACCAGCATGGACTGCGAGGGTACACGCCGGCCCTTCCCCCAGGTGTTGATGACAATGCTTCGCGCCGGTTGCATATCCAGGCCATAAGGGTCATCACCCCACGGGGCAGCATACTCCTTGTGCAGCTCAGCCGCTTCCACCACCGTCACCCACAATGTGTCACGCTGAGGAATCATGACGCCACCGGCAGCGAGGAACCGCGTTCGAGCATCTACAATCGCCGGCAGGTGAGATTGAAACATCGGCAGGATGCCTCGCAAATCGGAGATGATGACGTCGGCCCGTTCTGGGAGCTCCACTTCATTGGAGCGTTTCTGAATGAACTCAATCCGGTCGGCATAGCCATTGGCAACGGCCAGCTCGCGAGCCACCTGGATCGCGTCGTCAGGCTCAATTGCGTAGACCTTCCGCGCGCCCATCTGGCAAGCCAGCAACGCAAATATGCCCGTGCCTGTGCCGATGTCAACAACAACACTGCCCGGGTTGACGGCCCTGCGCAGCGCCTCGCAGTAGGGCTCCATCCGTCCCTTGTCGGCAATCATCGTCCCGTATGCAGCAATGCTGTACATAGATGTCTCCCATCCAGCGTATTCACATGCATAAATCGTCGAGGAGCATTCGGCGGCACGGCAGGCAGTAAGCTCACTCGTCGTGACCTTCAGGTGTCGCCGCGACTTCGCAGATCGTCAAGGATCACTTGACACAAGGTTGGGATGCGGTTGATGTCTCGATAGCCGGTGATTTGCCGCACTGGCACGTGATTCAATAACCGACTCAACACATCGAACTGTCGCGCCCGT
>JANWZE010000115.1 GCA_025054955.1 Blastocatellia bacterium
CCCTTATCGAGCGTTCGTGGATGAGATATTTGAGCGATTGCATGAGGATCAGGCACTGGGTGGACTGCACAAAAAGCGCATGCAGCAACAGCTCATCATCGGGACCGCCCATCGGTTTCAGGGTAGCGAAGTGGACTATCTTGTGTTCGCTACTGTCGCCGGGGACAACGCCACCGATCATCAACGCCAGTGGATCGAATCGCCCAATCTGTTCAATGTCGCGATCACGCGAGCGCGGCGTCAGCTTCTGATTTTGGTCAGCCCCGCGTTCGAGCATCGGTTGTTTTTGACCAAGCAGCTCCTGCGAACAGGGCCAGTGGTATCAGGAGCCATGCCGATCGAAAAGAATGCTCTGGCTGCTCGAATTGTGACGGAACTAGAACGGCGAGGACTGGGCTACCAGATGGGTTGTCGGTATCACGGGGATCCGGTGGATTTTCTGCAGGATCAAGACCCGCCCCATTGGGGGCTTCTGCTCTGTCCATGGGAGAGGGCCATACATCTGTCTTCATTGAAGGCGCTGGAGCTATGGGATCATCAGCGCGCGCTCCGGCATCGTGGCGTGCGCACATGGGTCGTTTTTCCTCTGCCGTTGGATGAACTGCCCGATCACCTGATCGCAGCAGCACCTCGCCAGCCGCTCGCCTGGGGAGAAGACCGAGGGGAGCGACAGGGAAGCTAGAAGCGGGCCTCGTGGACTTATACCCGCCTGTTTTGCCTTACTCGAAGTGCGTGCAAGGCGAACGTGGTGGCCCTTCAGTGGCAACCGACCCGCTCTCCGAGTACCGCTTTTCTGTCAGTCTTTCCTGGAGCTGCGTTTCGCGCTCTATGCACGCCACTTCTGAAGAGGGCTTGAGGAGGAGCTGTGCATTTCGTCCAGCCGACGCCCAGAACGATGAAAATGGATCGCAGGCGGGAACGCCTGTGCCACATTCTTAGAGGGGTTTGCGAATGAGCTTACCCTGGGAGCGCATGCTTCCACCCTGCATGAGCCGGCAAAATGCGGAACCCTCAGGCTAAAGGGAATTGAAAATTGCTCTAGAGGTATGATTCATCAATGAGCGACGATTAATTCACCGGCTCATCGGTCAATCGCTATAACTCGATCATAGCGGCGGCCGAGCGCCGATGAATCAACCATCGCTCTTTTTTGTTCATCGCACAGCTTACTGAGGCATCTCGGCCCCTCGTGGAACGATCCACATCTGAACGCGTCGGTTGCGTTTCGGATCGCCACTGGGATCAGGACGACCAGCTCCAAAGTCGCGCACGATGATTCGATTCGGGTCAATGCCTTTTTCTGTTTCTAAATAGCGTTTGACGTTTTCGGCGCGTTGGCGACTGACGTTGCGGCGTTCAGCTTTATCTTGATGGCCATCGAGCACGAGGATGGTTGTAGGATCTTGCTGCAAGCGCAACGCCACGTCGTCTAAGATCGCCTTGTGCGTGTTATCAACGCGGGCGCTATTGAAATTAAACCTCAAATCATCGAGTTGGATTGGCAAGGGACGCGGCACCGATGAGACGCGGCAGGTTGTACTGGCGGCCGCCGAGCCACCCCGGCCATCGCTGACCCTCACCTGGATGACCACATCAACAGGTGGAGCGCCGGGGCCGGCTGTCACGTTCGTTGTATCAAGCGTGACAACAGGTCCAGAGCCGATGATCTGACCGGCTGAGGTTTGCCATTCGTAGGTGAGCGGGTCATTGTTTGGATCACTCGCGCGGGCTACCAGCCGGATGCGCTCTCCATCGGTGACCTGGCCTTGGATTTGCGGCTGACCGATGACAGTGCAGGATTCAGGAGCGAAAGCAACCGTTGGATTGAGATTCGGCGGCGGCTGTGGGCTGTTGACCTTGATGGTCTGACTGGCCGAATCAGAACAGCCACGACCATCATCCACAGTGACCGATACCTTAACCTCACGCGCCGGCGCGCCGACCGTCGGATTGACGCCGGTGGTATCCAATGAGACATTGGCGCCGGAGCCGATGATCTGGCCGGCAGTGGTTGTCCAGTTGTAGATCAAAACATCATTGTCCGGGTCGGTCGCGCGCGCGTAGAGTTGAACGCTCTCTCCGTCGGTGACCTCCAGTTTCTCAACTTCCAGATTAAGCGTCGGAGCCCGATTGGGCGGTGGTGGCTCAGCGCGAGGCGGCCGACGCCCATACCCGATGTGGAAGACAAATCCGTTGGCATCATCAGCGCGAAGATTGATCGGTGTGAATGTCGGACTGATGACAACAGTGCGATCATCGGCGTTGGTCAGAAAGCCTTGCCAGGCGCCGCCCAAGTGCACGCGGCCATGCCAAAGGAACAACCGCGCGCCAATGCGCAGGTCCATCGGGTTGACCGGATTCAGATTGGGCGTGCCGCCACCGACGTATACTGTGTTGTTCCATTCGACGATGTAAACCAGCGGCGTCCAGGGAGCGATTTCTAGGCCAGCGTTCAAGAGAAGTTCGTCGCGCCGATCAAGTAATGTGACGTCATGACGACGCATGCTGCCGGTGAGCATATAACCGAAGTTCTGGTGAAACCTGATGCGCTGACGGAGGAAGTTTTGGCTCATGATGAGCATGGGACCGCCATCAACAGTGCCGGCGCCACGACCGTCAGCGAGCGCATCATAATGTCGCGCTGTAGGAATTTTGATCAGGCCGAGCGCGGCCAACGAAAAGCGCCTGTTCGGGTTCAGCAAATTGATCTTGAGGCCGGCGCTGGCATCGCCAAGCCCATTGGACGACATGCGTGGGCCGGCAGCATCAGCAAATGGGAAGAATGGAAATTCGTTGTAATACCCAGCCCGATTGAATGGTGACCGCACGCCGGTAATGGGCGTGCCGACAGCGCCTACGGGCGGCAGGATGCTGCCGGTCAGATTACCTGATCGCGGAAAGAAAGCAGCGCCACCACCTCGCCTGATAGGCTGACCAAACGCCACAAAGGGATCAGCCCCTCGCCCACCAAAGGTCAAGCGGAAGCGGTTGAAACTGGAGCCGCTGAGCAAAAACGGTTGCCGGGTTGTCACCTGTTGAAAGGCATTGATGTTGGCGAAAATTTCTAACCGCTGGGTCAGGCCCAACGTGAAATTGACGGGAACACGATTGATGTCAAGGTCGCCGGGGTCGCGGTCGTAATTGTGCCAAAACACACCAAAACTGTACTGGCCACGTGGCAGCGTGCGCGTGGTGAACGTTTGAAATAACCCTGTGCCACCTGTAACGGTCGGGGCTGTTTGATAACATGGATCAATGCAATCCGAGGTTTGAGCCAGCATTGTCGTGCGAGCAAAAAACATTATCACAAGAACGAGCGCGAATCGTTTCATGGCGACCTCCGTTAGGGCATTGAGCATCGTGTACCTTCAAACATCAACTGTCACTTCATAAAACCTGATTGGATTGAGAACATCAATCAGATTGACCCGCCAGGCTAATGTGTAGAAATGGTTGAGTCCGCTAAGACACCCGTGGTTCAGGTCGTAGACCAGAGAACGAGTCAAATAATCGTGGACCAGCTCGTAGGGAAGCTGTAAGCGATTGACCGCTTCATCAATAATGTGAGGCAAACTGCTCCCCGCTTCCTTCTTGACAAGAGAAAAATCAATGCCTGCCATCCGATCAACTGATTCCCGACGGATAGCCCACACGGCAAAAACGAACGGCAATCCGGTTAGTTGCTTCCAGAGCTCTCCCCAGTCGGTGATCTGAGGAGAGGTAGGAGACGGCAGATGCACTGAATGATGATAGGCCAGCAGCGCCGGGTCGCCGATCAGTAACGCCGCGTCGGCTTTGCGAAGCATCTCCACCAGATGCGGCGGATGCGGCTCAAACCGAACCTCTCGCCGTTGAAAGTGGCGGAAATAAATCATCGTTAAGGCAGCGCCCGTGCGCGAGGACAAATCCAGCGATACGGAGTTGACTTCTTCGAGCGGTTTTTGATGAACAAGGATGACACTGCGCACAGGGCCGTCAGCAGCCACGGCAAGGCCCGGCACAATCAGCACATCATCCAAGCGCTGGTACTCAATCGAGGGAATGAGAGCAGCGTCCACCTGTTTCTGTCGAAGCATATCAGCGCATCGGGCCGGGGCGACATCCGCGATGAACTCGCAGCTACGGCGATGGGAACCATACATGAAACTCCAACAGAGCGGCAAGGAGTTCAAATAGGTGGATGCAGCGATCTTTGGTTTACTCAGCCCCATTCAGTTTATTGCTTCCGTCTCTCAGTGAAGCGTTATACTAGCCAAAAGGATATAGCTTTAGCAAGTTGTTATTTGGTATTGGTGGTTTGTTGTTCATTGAGCAGTTGAAGTCGGGTTGAACCTTCTCTGTTGAGCGTTTCAAGCAACGCTGATGGAGTGATTCCCTTGACGTGAATGGTTTTTCTTCGGTACGTGACTCCGGCGATGATCGTGATGGCGGAGCGACGAACGCCAAGCCATTTAGCGAGCCAGCGAATGCATTCTTGATTGGCTCGACCGGCCAGAGCCGGCGCAACAATGCGAAGCTTGATAGCTCCATCGAGCTCGCCGATAAGTTCGGTTCGGCTCGCGCCCAGTTGAACGATGACCTCAAGAGTGACGCCCCAGTCGCGGCTGCTGACTTTCATCGCGCTTAAAACATGAGCGCCCGAATCGCCTCCGATAGCAACGACAAGATCATAATCGCGATCAGCGGCGAGATGTCAATCACGCCAACGGGAGGGATCATCCGCCGAAATGGGCTGAGCACCGGTTCGCTCATTCGCATAACAAAGCGGCTCAGCCTGTAGCCGTAAACGCCAACCCAGGAGAAAACAACGTGCACAACAATGCATGTTGTCACCAACGCTAGGCCGCCTAGCACAACGGCGCCCAGACAACGCCACAATCCCGGCAGGCTCTCACCTGCCAAAATGAAGCTAAGACCATTGAGCATGAGATAGGTAACCTCATGAAATTGACCCAGGAGTCCGAGCAAAAAATAGGCGATGACAATGACGAGTACGATCAGCAGAATGGGCGCTAAATCTTTGCCTGCATGCATGCCGAGGGGATTTCGGCGAAGAGGCGCAATCATCGGTTCCGTCAGGCGGAGGACATGGTAGGCTAGTGTTCCAAATGGGTTCAGGTTGAGCCATTTGATCAACAGACGTAAGAGGATCAGGGCAATGACAACACCAACACCAATACGGATCATCCACGCAGCTAGAGCGAAAATACCATCAATCATTCAATCACTCCTGGACCGGACGCGGCCCCCAGATGGCTGTTCCAAGGCGAACCAACGTGGCGCCTTCTTCAATAGCAATTTCGTAATCGTGGCTCATGCCCATTGACAGACCGTTGACCTGATACTCAACTAGCCGTTGTTGGTTCAACCGATCTCTCAGCAGACGAAGCTCTCGGAAATAAGGCCTGACGTCCTCAGCGCGCTCAAAAAAGGGAGGCACGGTCATCAACCCCTCCAAGCGAAGATGGGCGCATTGAGCGACGCTGCGGGCAAGCTCGAACAGCTCATGAGGGAGGATACCCGATTTGGTTGCCGACGGGTCTGTTTTGACTTCGATATAAATTGGCACAGTCCGTTTGGCTTCGGCCGCTAGGCGATTGAGTTGGTGAGCTAATCGCTCGCTATCAACCGTTTGAATTACGTCGAATAGCTCCATCGCGCGACGCGCCTTATTGGATTGCAAATGGCCAATCAGGTGCCAGGTTGAGGCCCGGCGCAGCGCGACCGGGAGGTTTTTCAGCTTGGCTTCGGCTTCCTGCACGCGATTCTCTCCAAAATGACGGAGCCCTAGCTCGATGGCTTGCTCAATGAGCTGTGATGGAACTGTTTTAGTAGCAGCCACCAGCGTGACATCCTCAGGCCGCCGCCCCGCGCGACGCGCTGCCACGGCAATTCGTTCCATGACCTGGTGAATGCGGACATGAAGATCAGCGCGGTTCATTGGTCATGTTGTAGCTGAAATGAGAGCAGGTGCCCCATTTTTTCCTTTTTGGTCTGCAAGTACCGAATCATCTCTCCAATCGGTTCAACCTCCAAGGGGATGCGCTCAACAACCTGGATACCGGCTTTCTGCAACGCACGCAGCTTATCGGGATTGTTCGACAGCAGACGAATGCGTTGCAGGCCGAGCGCATTCAAGATAGCGGCACACTCTTCGTAGGAGCGTTCGTCAACGTCAAATCCGAGCGAGAGATTCGCTTCGACGGTGTCCAGGCCCTGATCCTGCAACGCGTAAGCGCGAATTTTATTGAGAATACCAATGCCTCGACCTTCTTGATATTGGTAGATGATGACGCCGTAGCCTTCTTGTTCGATCATCTCCATTGCGCGACGCAACTGGCGGCCGCAATCGCATTTGATCGAGTGAAAGACATCGCCGGTTATGCATTGAGAATGAATCCGGACGAGGCATGAACGCGGACATGGCAACTGCCCCTTGACCAACACGACATATTCCTCGCCACTCTGTCGGGCGATGAAACCCATCAGCCGGAAGACGCCGACTTCAGTTGGCAGCCGCGCCTCGGCTACTTTTTCAACCAAATTCCTCGGTGAATTGAGTCGCTCACCATTGGGTTGTGATTGTTCGTCTGTTCTCAACGCGCTCATCGTTGAATCCCTGAAAATGCTAGCGTGCATTCGAGCGAGTGCCGCCTGAGCACATGCTCGACTTGGCACGAACTCTTCCGCTTACTATCAATCGTTACACATACAACAAGAGTGCGTAATTATGACATAGCCCCAAGATTCCGTAAACATGGGGACTCTAAACATGGGGACTCTCGTTGATTGACTTCGTCACCCAACTGAGATAAAACTTACCCTCACCAGATGACTCCCTAGGGGTTAGGCAAGACATGCGCGACAAATTTCATGATGAGTGTGGCGTGTTTGGCATCTTCAATCATGAACACGCAGCTCAACTCACCTATCTTGGGTTGTATGCTTTGCAACATCGTGGGCAGGAATCAGCCGGCATCGTCGCATCAGACGGGCAGTCACTGTCGGCCATCCGTGGCATGGGTTACGTCAGCGAGGTCTTCGATGAAGCGGCGTTGGACCGATTGCCGGGACGTTTGGCGATCGGCCATGTTCGTTACTCAACGGCTGGCGAAGTGAGTCTGCGCGAAGCGCAACCGTTCCTCGTGTCCTATCATGGCGGGCAAATCGCCCTTTGCCATAACGGGAATATCCCCCACGCCCTGAGAATGCGGCAACGGCTGGAGCAAGAAGGAGCCATCTTTCAATCAACCAGTGATACCGAAGTCACCTTGCACTTAATCGCGCGCTCTGGCGCATCAGACATCCTGTCGGCGTTTGTTGAAGCCCTCATGAAACTCGAGGGAGCATATTCGATGTTATTGGCAACGCCAACGACGCTGATCGCTGCGCGTGACCCCAGAGGGTTTCGTCCACTCTCGCTCGGTCAAGTGAATGGCGCGTATGTGCTGGCCTCTGAAAGCTGCGCATTTGATCTGATTGGCGCCTCGCTCATCCGCGATGTCGAACCAGGCGAAGTGCTCAAGATTGACGAACACGGCGTGCAATCCTTCTTCCCGTTTCCACGCGTGAGGCCGACACAGTGCATCTTTGAACACGTCTATTTCTCTCGTCCGGATAGCATCGTCTATGCGCGCTCGGTCAGTCAGTCGCGCTATCAACTGGGGCGGCTATTGGCTCGCGAGCATCCTGCCGACGTAGACATGGTTGTTCCCATTCCTGATTCTGGCGTCGCGGCTGCTATCGGGTATGCTGCTGAATCAGGCTTGCCGTTGCGCTTCGGCCTGATCCGCAACCATTATGTCGGACGGACATTCATCGAGCCTAAGGCAGCGATTCGCCACCTGCGCGTGAAAGTGAAACTCAATCCCGTGCGTGACCTGCTAAAGGACCGCCGCGTCGTGCTCGTGGATGATTCCATCGTGCGCGGGACCACTTGCCAAGAGATTGTTCAGATGGTGCGCGCCGCCGGCGCTCGTGAAGTCCATCTGCGCATTAGTAGCCCTCCGACCATTGCCCCGTGTTATTACGGCATTGACACGCCCCGCAAGGCCGAGTTGATTGCAGCTCAACACACGGTTGAAGAGATCCGCCAATTTGTCGGCGCGGACAGCTTAGGCTACCTGAGTTATCTGTCTCTGCTTGAGGCCTGCGGCGATCGAGCTGATACGCGATATTGCACGGCATGTTTTACCGGTCGCTACCCAACGGAGATTGACACCGTGCATGAAATGAGAGGTCTGCTGGCACGAGCTAGTCAGTGCTGAAGCTTCCATCATGGCTGATCACAGCCGTGGTTGAGCAAGCGAATTTCTATGATGAATCGTCTGACACGAGTTTGTTGGGTGGTTGCCCTGCTGATCATCTGCGGGGCAGTCAGTCAATGTCGCAAACTACACGACACGAGTGAAACACAAGAATCCTCTTCCAATCACTTGGTCATTCGTGCCATTGACGTGGGGCAAGGCGATAGCTTCCTGTTAACATCGCCGGCGAGGAAACATGTCCTAATTGATGCAGGGCCGCCTGACATGAGCCAGTCGCTCGTGAATACTTTGGTAGCTGCCGGTGTGCGTCAGCTCGATCTAGTAGTTGCCACACATCCTCACGCGGACCATATCGGCGGAATGGCTCGCGTGCTTGATGCCATCCCAGTGAAACTGTTTCTTGATAGTGGTCAGCCGTATTCAACAAAAACCTATACGAATATGCTCAAGAAGATCCAGCAAAAAAACATCCGATTCCTCACTGCCGAGGCTGGCCAAGAATTTGAACTCGACGCGGGGATCAAACTCCACGTGCTGGCTCCCCGTAAGCCGTTTATCACAGAGTCGCAAGGAAGCGTGCACAACGCTAATTCAATCGTGATTCGATTGACCTACGGCTCATTCGCAATGCTCCTGACCGGCGACAGCGAGCAAGAAACCGAACGCCGCCTTCTCGCTGAGCGAACAGACCTGTCAGCCACCGTTCTGAAAGTAGCTCATCATGGCTCGAAATACTCCACCACCTTAGCCTTTCTCAGAGCTGTGCAACCGGAAGTGGCCATTATTTCCTGTGGCGCTGACAATGAATATGGTCATCCAGCTCAACGAACACTTGACCGCCTCAGGTCTGTAGTTCGTACCCTGCATCGAACCGACCTGGAAGGAACCATCACGATTTATACCGACGGTGCTTCCTATCATATCGAAACCGAACGGACTGCCTACAGTGACTTGTGGGCCGGCCGCTCACCACAACGTGATGATGGCAGCAACCAGCCCGCTCGTATGATGGATGCACCCATGAGGTGATTATGAAATGGATTGTTGATCGTATTGAGGAGGGCCTAGCAGTTTGTATTCCCGCCGATAATGAGCACATTACCATTCACGTGCCGATTCAATACCTTCCCAGCCATGTGCAGGAAGGGGACCATCTGCTGGTCTCAATTCAAATTGACGAGGCCAGTACCCGACGCTATCGGCAAGAGGCGGAACGGCTTTTAGAGGAACTAACTGAAAACCAGAGTGAAGGGCAAAAGAAGTTCACGCTTTGAACGAGCTTTGAAGGAGGTAGAGCGGTTTGTGAGTGAGTTTACACTGGGAGCGCCCGCTCCAGCATGCATTAGCCCGCAAGATGCGGACCCCTAAGCTAAAGGCAATTGAAAATCGCTCTAGGGTCATTGAGTAGCTGTGGCCTCTTGTTTTTTGCACAAGTCTCGTAAGCCTGTAGCCTCTCGCTGCGCCAGCGACACCCCCTGAAGGCAGGTCGTTGAGGCCTGCTAGGTAACGTGACACACGTTCGGGGCGTTTTTGGAGTGCTGCGACGTGTCGCAGCTTTGGCCGGAAAGCAGTGACAAGTCACCGCACTCCAAAACGTCCCCTCCCTCCAACTCGTCCCCCAAAATGTCCCGGAACTTTTGTCACCTACTTTGACGGATCAAAACTTGGACTTCGTCACATCAGCCACGATTGAACTGCACCCCCGGATTCAACCATTGCTCACGCGACGCAGCGTGTCAGGCAATGACTTCGTTCCGAGCTTTGGAACCTCCGACTCCTTTGAAAATAGCCCACGAAACACACGAAACTCACGAAACAATTGTATTTTCATCGTTCGTGGCGAGCGCGGAGCTCATGGGCTATTCCCTTGTAGCTGCTGACAAGTGTGAGAAACCCATGAGTTGACCCTATTCTGCAAAATTTTCTCTAATACTTGACATTAATATGCTCAGATTTTATTATAATGACTCGATCATGAATGCAATGATCGAAAGAAAAATGTTCGGATTTCACCGAATCAGTAGAGGAGGTGAAGGGAAGTGGCATTGATGAGATTTGACCCATTTGCAGACCTAATTGATTTACAACACCGGATCAATCAGCTTTTTGAAGAGATGTCGCGAGGTGACCGTGAGCCAATGGCACGGGCCAGTTGGTCGCCCTCGGTTGATATTTATGAGGCGGCGGACGCAATTTTCATTGAAGCCGATCTGCCTGGACTCACCAGAGAGGATGTGACGGTTCGGTTGGAGAATGATGTCCTGACAATCGAAGGAGAGCGGAAGCCACCTCAGGAAGAGAGACGCGGAAGTTATCATCGCATCGAGCGGGCTTATGGATCGTTTGCTCGGAACTTTACCATTCCGTCCACGGTGCAGGCCGACAGAATCGAAGCCGAATTTAAGGATGGAGTGCTTCGCGTTCGCCTGCCCAAGCAGGAACGAGCGAAATCCAAGCAGATTCAGGTCAAATGAACGATGGCAGGTAGTGAAAAACTGCTGACCGAGGCGTGGTGGTCAGCCGCGCCTATATGTTGGCCAGCAGGAGCAACTCACATGGGAGGAAAATAGGAAATGGCTAAAGCAGTAGGCATTGATTTGGGAACAACAAACTCAGTCGTGGCCGTGATGGAAGGCGGCAAGCCGACGGTCATTATCAACAGTGAAGGCAGCCGGCTCACGCCATCGGTGGTGGCCTTCACAAAGACGGGAGAGCGTTTAGTCGGGCAGTTGGCCAAGCGCCAGGCCGTACTGAATCCGGACAACACCGTTTATTCGATTAAGCGCTTCATGGGGCGCAAGTATGGTGAAGTGACCTCTGAGATCAAGCAGGTTCCCTACAAGGTGGTGGCCGGACCCAATGATGCTGCGCGTGTGGAGATTCAAGGGAAGCAGTACGCGCCCGAAGAAATCTCGGCGATGGTGCTGCGTAAGTTGGTTGATGATGCGTCCAAATATCTTGGCGAGAAGGTGACGGATGCAGTGATTACTGTCCCGGCCTACTTCAACGATGCTCAACGGCAAGCCACCAAGGATGCTGGTAAGATCGCCGGGCTCAACGTGCTGCGAATCATCAATGAGCCAACAGCAGCTTCGTTAGCCTACGGCATGGATAAGAAAAAGCATGAGACGATCCTGGTGTTTGATCTCGGTGGCGGCACGTTTGATGTCTCTATTTTGGAAGTTGGCGACGGCGTTTTTGAAGTCAAGGCGACCAGCGGCGATACGCATCTGGGCGGCGACGACTTTGACGAACGGATTGTTCAGTGGATTGCAGAAGAATTTCTGCGCGATCAAGGGATTGATTTGCGAAAAGACCGTCAGGCGTTGCAGCGACTGAAAGAGGCTGCCGAGAAGGCCAAGATTGAATTGTCGTCCACTGTTGAAACAACAATCAGTTTGCCCTTCATTACTGCTGATCAAACCGGACCCAAGCACCTGGAGATGAAGTTGACGCGGGCGAAATTTGAGCAGATGACGCAGGATTTGGTGGAGCGGTGCATCGGTCCGGTCAGGCAGGCATTGGCCGATGCGAAGATGACGGAGGCCGATGTGCATGAGGTGATCCTGGTGGGCGGAGCGACACGGATGCCGGCTGTTCAGCAACTAGTCAGGCGGTTGACCGGCAAGGAGCCGAACCAATCGGTGAATCCTGATGAAGTGGTCGCTGTCGGCGCAGCCATTCAAGCGGGCGTGTTAGCCGGCGAAGTCAAGGACATTTTACTGCTTGATGTAACGCCGTTGTCGCTGGGTGTGGAGACGCTCGGCGGTATCATGACACGTATCATTGAACGCAACACGACGATCCCGACGCGGCGCAGTGAGATCTTTTCCACGGCTGAAGACAATCAGACGGCTGTGGACATTCACGTGTTGCAAGGGGAGCGTGAGATGGCGCGCGACAACCGCACATTGGGGCAATTTCGCCTTGATGGGATTGCGCCGGCGCCGCGCGGTGTGCCTCAAATCGAGGTCACATTTGATATTGACGCCAACGGCATTCTGAATGTCTCGGCCAGGGATAAAGCGACAGGACGCGAACAGAAGATCACGATCAGCGGGTCCACCTCGTTAGCGAAAGATGAGATTGACCGCATGATCAAGGACGCTCAGCTTCATGCTGATGAGGATAAGAGACGTCGTGAAGAGGTCGAGGCTCGTAACAATGCGGATGCATTGGCCTATCAAGTTGAGCGCACACTGAGAGACCTCGGCGACAAAGTCCCTGCCCATGAGAAAGCGCGGGCCGAGCAATTGATCGGTGAAATCCGTCAGGCGGTCAAAGAGCAGGCCCCGATTGATCGCATCCGGCAATTGTCCAGCGATCTGCAACAGGTCGCTCACGCATTGGCTGCTCAAGCCTATCAACAGGCCAGCTCGGCGTCAGCCGGTCGCTCCGAGACGACGACGGCTCCCAAAGAGGATGACATTATAGATGCTGAGTTCAAAACGAGTAAGTAATGCGATCCGCCGCCAACTGACATGAGGATGGCGGCGTGTGCTGAATCGGAGATGAGAGCGATGCCTAAAGAAGCGATGGAACCTGTGGAAGCCCGACCGTCAGATCGTGATTCGGAGCAATTGAATCTGATTGGCTCTGCTTCGGTCAGCGAGCCATCTGCTGCAACTGATGAAGCGCCATCGGAGCCGCTCAGCGAGCTGGCACGGTTGGAGCAGGAGCTGGAAGCGACGCGTGACCAGTTGCTCCGGACGCTCGCTGATTTCGATAATTATCGCCGTCGCATGGAGCGGGAAATGGACAGTCGCGGTCATTTAGGCAAGCGCGAGGTGATTATCGGTTTACTGAACGTGATGGACAGTTTTGACCAAGCGGCCGCTTGGGCGTGCGCTGACCAGCAGGTTGCTCAAGGGATTCAAGCCATTCATCGTCAGTTGCTGGCGCTGTTAGAGTCTCACGGGGTACGTCCTTTTGACAGCGTTGGCCAGCTCTTTGATCCGGCTTGGCACGAAGCCGTTGGCCGCCTCGATGCTCGTGAGGCCGGCGTCGAACCAGGTGTGATCGTCAAAGAATTTCAGAAGGGATACCGCTGGCATGACAAGTTACTGCGACCGGCGCGTGTGCAGGTGGCACAGTGAGCTTGTTCAGCGAAACTGTGTCACCATCATGATTGCCGCCTTGTACGTCGCGACGAGTTGACGTGGTAGAGCACGCTCCTTCAACGCCCCGGTGGCGTTGCACCTCTGCCGTTAACGCTCGACATGCTCGCTCAGCGCCGCGCAGCTTCTCGAAACTTATGTGACACTGCACCTCCGCCGTCAATGCCCAACGTACCCTGCTGCGCTTGTTAGGTTCGTGGTTTGGTCTTCACCTCGACCGGATTTTCCAGCTCCGGCATGAATTGGCCTGTGGGCTCATCTGCGATTATGTCGCTTTTCGCGGCTGCCCCACGAGCCAGTGTCAGATCATACGTGCCGCCTCCAGGATTGCCGCTGAAGCTGGAGACAATCACGATATAGCCTCCCGTATCGGGTGCGGTGAAGCGAATTCGTGAGTTCGTGCCGACACCGCTATCATCGTCAAAAATGTCGAAAGCAGCGTCAGGACCGACGACACGCAGCGTTGTATCAAACGAGCTATTGCTGGTTTCGACACGGATTGTTTCGCCGATTTGGGCGAAGAATATGTAGACGTCGGGAACGATCTGATTACCGAACACAAGCGTAGATCGAATCGTCCCTGCTGTAGAGAAATTGATGAATTTTTGAGCATGAGCCGCGCTGGGCCAAAGACAGGTGAGCCATACGGCAACAATGCTGATAACATATCGGCTATATGAGTTTCTTGTCATTGCTTTTCCTCCGGTGAGTATGATCAGCACGTTTCGGGGGCGTTTTCGTGCCGGCTATTATATGTCGCTTCTAGCAATGGAGATGCCCAATCCGTAGGGATTATCAATTTCTTTGACCTCGCCTATCACCTCTCATGGCAGCTCGCTATGGACGGTAGCGCCCTTATCTTTATGTTCTGAATCGCTTGCGGTCTTGCTAGCAGTGTCGGTTGTCCGGCGAGGAGGCTTGGGTGACTTTTTCTGCTCCGAGAGCGTCTGGTTGAACAAGACCTGCAAGAGTTCATCAATAGATTCGACAGGGATGAATGTGAGGTCCTGGCGTACTTCAGGTTGTAATTCGTCGAGGTCTTGAAGATTGTGTTTCGGGATGATGACACGTTTAATGCCGCCGCGGCGCGCGGCAAGGATTTTTTCTTTCACGCCGCCGATGGGCAAGACCAAACCCGATAGCGTAATCTCTCCGGTCATGGCGATGTCAGGTGGGACAGGCTGCTTCGTGTAGAGCGACGTGAGCGCGGAGACCATGGCCACACCTGCCGAGGGTCCGTCCTTGGGAATGGCGCCTGAGGGGACATGCAGATGAACGCCGTTATTTTTGAACTGAGCTGGATCAATGGCCAGTTCCTTGGCGTGAGCCCAAATGTAGCTCTGGGCAGCGCGGGCCGATTCTTGCATGACTTCGCCCAGGTGGCCTGTCAAGGTTAGTCCTTTGCCGCCCGGCAGCAACGTGGCTTCGACGTATAGCAATTCACCGCCCACTTCGGTCCATGCCAGTCCCGTCGCCACGCCGATTGGCAGGACCGGTCGGGCTTGTTCCTGAAAGAATTTTTCCACGCCCAAGTAGTCTTTGATCTCATCCAGTTGAAGGGTGACGGACTGAGCCGTTCCTTGGGCGATTTTCTTAGCCACTTTGCGCGCGATTTTACCGATGCAGCGGTCCAATTGGCGAACGCCGGCTTCGCGGGTGAAACGGGAGATGATCCGCTTGAGCACTTCGTCAGATAGGATCAACTGATCAGGCCGGAGGCCATTTTGCTCAATTTGCCGGGGCACGAGGTAGCGTTTGGCGATTTCCAATTTTTCCTCTTCGCTATAGCCGGGCAATGGGATCACTTCCATGCGGTCGCGTAGGGCGGGTGGAACGGTGGCCAGATTGTTCACGGTGCAGATGAAGAAGACGCGCGAGAGATCGAACGGCAGATCAAGGTAGTGGTCGCGGAATGTATGATTCTGTTCAGGGTCTAGTATTTCTAAGAGAGCGGATGCCGGGTCGCCGCGAAAGTCCATGCCGAGCTTGTCAACTTCATCGAGCATGATGAGTGGATTATTGGTTCCGGCCCGTCGGAGCGCCTGAATCACGCGGCCTGGCAACGCGCCTACATAAGTGCGGCGATGGCCTCGCAGTTCAGCTTCATCGCGCACGCCGCCCAGGCTCATTCGCTCAAACTTGCGTCCCAAGGCGCGGGCAATGGATTGACCCAGGCTGGTTTTCCCCACGCCGGGCGGACCCGCAAAGCAAATGATCGGGCTCTTGGCATTTGGCTTGAGTTTTAACACAGCAAGGAATTCCAGGATGCGATCTTTGACTTCCGCCAGATCGTGGTGGTCGTGGTTGAGCACGTCTTCGGCATGATTCAGGTCGAGGTTATCCTCAGTACTGACGCACCAAGGCAGTTCCAGCACCCATTCAAGATAGGTGCGAATGACGTGATAATCGGGCGCCGCCGACGGCAGTCGTTCCATCCGTCGCAGCTCCCGTTCAGCTTCTTTACGGACCTCATCAGGCAGCGCGGTCGCTTCCAGGCGTTCTCGCAGCATGTTGACTTCAGCCATCTCCGGCTCTTCTTCGCCGAGTTCCTTCTGAATCGCCTTCATTTGTTGCCGCAAGATGTATTCCTTCTGCGCTCGGTCCATTTCTGCTTGAGCTTCGCCGGCAATTTTTCTTCTGACTTCCAGGATTTCCACTTCACGCGTCAGGTAGGAGTTCATCAGTTGTAAAACCTCGCGTGGCGTGGCCGCTTCCAGCAGCGCCTGTTGTTTTTCCACGTCCAGGTTCAGCAGTGTACCGAGCCGAAACGCTAACACGACCGGATCAGCTTCACTGGTAAACACGGCGGCTACGCCTTCCGGCACGTTTGGCAGCAAGCTCAGGCTTTTGTGGATCAGGCTCAGAATGTTTCTGTGAAGCGCCTCGATTTCGATGTCTTCGCCCTGTGGATATTCCAACACCTGGACGCGCGCCTTCAGGTACTCATCCGAAGGCACAAATTCCACCAGTCGCACTCGTTTCCAACCTTGCACGGCAATTTGGATCGTGTCGTCGGAGGTGCGCAACATTTTGGTGACCACCACCAGCGTGCCAACATGATAGAGGTCATCATAGCCCACGTCGTCAACCGCCTGATCGCGTTGGGCGACGACGACCATCAGTTTCTCTTCAGTCGTCACAGCGGCTTCGACGGCGGCCACCGAACGTGGTCGCCCGACGACCAGCGGCGCCGTGATGGATGGAAACACGACCGTGTTGCGGAGCGGCAGCAGGGGCAGTTCGACCAACGAGCTGGGGTCAAATGGCAGGTCTATCACATTGGTTACATTAGGCTCCGGGTCGGATTCCACGTGTGATGGATGCATAAGGCGTATTCGTTCAGGCGCTCTCATGGGTGCAACGAATGCGGATGGTTTTCTCACAGTGCCTTCCAGAGGCTTTTTCGGTCCCGATGTGTGCTGGGCTGTAGGTTTTTTCTTTTCGCGGCTCATAGCATGGCGTGGTTTGTCTGACAGATTCACACGGCGCGGATCACCACGACCGTGAGATCATCGGATGGGCTTTCGGGCGCGCTGAATGCTTTGACTTCTTCAATAATCCGCTCGCACAAACGAGGCGCTTCTGGGTCCGTTTGTTGACTGACTAATGAAATTAATCGCGCCAGTCCAAACATCTGCCCTTGTCCATTCGTCGCGTCAGTGACGCCATCTGTGTACAAGATCAGCGTGTCGCCCGGTTGGAACGTCAGCAGGTCTTCCGAATGCAAGACATCCTCGAATAAACCAAGCGGCAGCCCGCTGCGAGGCACCGGCTTGACCGGCTCGCCGGCGCGGATGAGCAACGGCGGATTATGTCCGGCGTTGATGTAAAAGCAGCGGCGCTCGTCAGGATCAAAGCGAGCAAAAAATGCCGTCACGAAATGGCGGCCCTCTGTTGTCTTCAGCATTAACCGATTTAATCGGCTGAATACGCCGCGCAGCGAAAAGTCATTGCTGATCATGGCATGCAGGTACGCGCGGAACGTGGCCATCATCAATGCAGCCGGAATCCCTTTGCCGGACACGTCGGCAATGACCAGCCCCCAGCGTCCATCGCCGGCGTCAATGAAGTCGAAATAGTCCCCGCCGACAGCCGCCGACGGGATTGACCGCCCACAAATATCAAAATTCTTCACCTCAGGTGGACGATGCGGCATCAGCATCTCAACCAGTTGACTGGCCACCGTCAGCTCATATTCCAATCGGCGCTTCTCCATCAGCTCCTTATGCAGTTCAGCTTTCTCGATAGCCACTGCCACCATGCTGGCAAACATCTTCAGTAACTGAAGGTCTAATCGCTCATAGGCTTGAAGCCGGTCTGATTCCAGGTTGATGACACCGATGGTTCGATCCCCACTGCCGATGATCGGCGCTGCCAACTCCGATTGCGTTGTCGCTCGAGCGCGGATGTAGTCTGGATCAACGCTCACGTCCGGTACGACTTCGCCGACGCCAGTTTCCATCACCCGGCCGATGATCCCTTTCTCTGAGCAACAGATCGTCGGCTCGCTCATGTCTATGTCGTAGCCGATTGATTCCTGGCCACGCAGTGTTTTGGTCGTTGGATCGAAGACGAAGATCGCCGCCGCATCGTAATCAATCAGCTTTTTCGCTGCTTTCAAAATGCCTCGCAGCACTTCCGTTTGGTCGAGTGAAACACTCACCAACCGAAAGGCCGTAATCAATGCGCGGAGCTGGTCTTCACGGAGCGTTGTTTCTGTGACTACTGCTTCAGCCATGACTGTGTCGCACCTTGATTGGTGAAGCTTAAGTGTAGCTTACAAACCAGCGATCAGCAATCAATCAGCAGTTGGTGCCCGATGAGCAGGCGAGGTCTGAGCGAGGCCGCACGGGGCGCTCTCAATTGCTTTTTGCTTCACGTGAGCCTACACTGAGCAGCGTCTGTATGGGACGCATCATCGTTGCTGAAACTACTGGGCTGAACCGCATTGGCGGAGTAACCAACGCGTTGGAGGCCGCTCTGTGGCGCTGCCGACAGTTGGAGGAAGGTCATATCCTCTATTTTCCTCAAACGCCGTTCGAGCTGACGCCTGAGGAACGCCAGTTTCTTCTCGGTCAGCAACAAACAGGCGCTGGCTATCATAAGAACATTGCCTATCGTCCACTGCAACATCGTGTGACGGGTGTTGCCAGCCGCGCCCGCGCGCAGATTGAGCAACTCAAAACAGTGATGCAGGCGTATTCTTGCCGCGTAACCGAGTTCCTATCTCAGTTTCTCGCGCCGTATGCTTCCTCATGGCGACTGGACTACGCCAGCTTCCGGCCGCAGGAGGAACAGGGAAGGAATTTGCGACGCCGGTTGCGCAATGATTTGCTGCACGTTGATGCCTTTCCCACGCGACCAACTTATGGCGACCGCATTCTCCGTGTTTTCACCAACATCAATCCTACTGAGCCACGTCGTTGGTTAACGGCCGAGACGGCAGATGTATTGATCCGACGGTTTGTTGGCGCTTCTGAGTTGCCGTCGCCTCGACCATCTGATCGCTCGACATGGCGCACACGGTGGCGTTCGCTTCTCAAGCGCGGGCAAGCATTGGGTCTGCCGTTGGCGTTGCGCTCTCCCTACGATGAGTTCATGCTACGGCTCCATCACTTCATGAAAGAGAATCACGCTTATCAATTATCGTGCACAAAAGACGCTTGGGAGTTCCCACCTAATTCCACTTGGATCGTGTTCACTGACATGCTGGCTCATGCAGTGTTGTCAGGCCAATATGCGTTGGAACAAACTTACATTGTCTCTCGACACGCGATGGTCGCGCCCGAGAAGGCGCCGATCCATGTGTTAGAGACGTTGGTTGGCGCGCCGTTGGGTGAACCCTGAGTCAATCTTCCGGACGCATCGCTCGGCTCGCTCCATGGACTTATACCAACCTGCGGTGGTATTAACTCGTTTCAGGATCGCGGTGCGTCCATGCCAAGCGCCAGCGGGCAAAGAGGCCGGCCTCTTCCTGCTTGAGCCACTGTTGGCATCTATGCGCCAGTCGGCGCATGGTCTCCTCGCCAATGCGAATGATTTCGTCAGCTCGACTCAGATCGTCCCAAGCCACATGGCTCAAATTCGGCGCAACCAGCAGATCAGCCATTTGCCGAGCCTGATTGCCTGAGTTGTAGCCAACAATGGCATACGCCTGACTGTAAATCTGGTAGAGATTCGTTGGAGGTTGTTCCAGGCGCGAAAATGGATGCACGTCAACCGCGATGACGCGCTCAGCTCCCATTGACTTGACCACTGAAACAGGCAAGCAATCCACAATGCCGCCATCTACCAGCAGTTGGTTCCCCTCGTATGGCACCGGCGTGAAGTAGCCGGGAATAGCCGTGCTGGCGCGGATCGCGCGGGCTAGATCGCCATGCCGAATAACCACTTTCGCGCCCGACATGATGTCGGCTGCAACTACAGCCAGCGGAATGCGCAGCGCTTCAAACGTCGTCGCGCGAAAGTGCGTCCGAATGTAAGCTTCCATGCGTGAGCCATCGCGGAGTCCGAGTCGAGAGACCGCCAGTTTTCCCAGATCGCTCCAGCGCATTTTGCGCACCTTTCGGATCATTTCTTCAATCGGGATGCCACAAGCGTATGCGCCGCCAACAAACGCGCCAACACTGGTGCCGGCAATGTAGGAAATCGGAATCTCGAGTTCTTCAAGAACCTTTAATACGCCAATGTGGGCTAACCCTTTGGCGCCGCCGCCGCCCAGTGCTAATCCAATTTTCGGCCAACGCCGTTGTTGATTGCTCATGCGCTGTTATTATCGCAAATTTTCTGGCTGAGTGACAGACAAATTTATATCCATCCATCATTCCAGGTAGTCATACGCGACGAGCGTCATGAACTCAACGAAGTGCTGACGGGTCACAATGTCCTGAAAGATGCGCGAGGCGATGTCGAATCGGCCTGCGTCAAAGCGTTCCGCGCCGAGCCGCTCGCGCATTTTCCCCAACTCGTCGCGCATGATTTGCCGGACCAGCTCAGGCGTTACTGTGCGACCGTCGTCCAGCTTGGCGCCGTGCTTGATCCATTGCCAGACCTGTGAGCGGGAAATCTCGGCCGTCGCAGCGTCTTCCATCAGGTTGTAGATTGGGACGCAGCCACTGCCGCGGAGCCACGACTCCAGATATTGAATGCCAACATCAATGTTGATCCGAAGCCCCTGTTCGGTAATTGTTCCGTCAGGCGTTTGCAGCAGGTCTTCGGCTGTGACGCGCACATCATCTCTGGTGACCGTCAACTGATGAGCCTCCTTCATGTGCGTATCGAAAATTTCTTTGGCGACTGGAACAAGGCCGGGGTGCGCAACCCATGTGCCATCGTGACCAGCAGCGACTTCACGCCGCTTGTCTTGCCGCACCTTCTCCAATGCCGCTTCATTGGCGACGGGATCGTCCTTGATAGGAATTTGCGCCGCCATTCCACCCATCGCGTGAATGCCACGTCGGTGACAAGTCTGAATCAACAGATCAACATAGGATTTCATGAAATGCCGGGTCATCGTCACTTGCGCGCGATCCGGCAAGATACATGCTGGATGGTTCCGGAACTTGCGAATGTAACTGAAAATATAGTCCCAGCGCCCGCAATTAAGCCCAGCCGAATGTTCGCGCAGCTCATAGAGGATTTCGTGCATTTCGAATGCTGCCAGGATGTTTTCGATGAGCACCGTCGCCCGGATCGTGCCGCGAGGGATGTCCAGAGAGTCTTGAGCGAGATTGAACACGTCGTTCCACAGACGCGCCTCCAGATGGCTTTCCAGTTTCGGCAAGTAGAAATAGGGACCCGTCCCTTTTTCAATCAGCTTGTGCGCGTTGTGAAAGAAGAACAATCCAAAATCGAATAACGAGGCTGAGATGGGACGATGGTCCACGAGCAGATGTTTCTCGTGCAGATGCCATCCGCGCGGTCGGACCATCAACGTGGCGGTCTGTGGATTGAGTTGGTAGCGCTTGCCATCCGGATTGACAAACGAAATAGTTCCTTCTATGGCGTCGCGCAGGTTGAGTTGACCTTGCAGGTTATTATCCCATGTTGGTGAGTTGGCATCCTCGAAGTCGGCCATGTACACGTTTGCGCCGGAGTTCAACGCATTGATGATCATTTTTCGATCAACCGGTCCGGTGATCTCCACGCGACGATCTTGCAAATCAGCCGGGATGGGCGCAACCGTCCAGGAGGACTCGCGAATCCACCTTGTTTTTTCAAGGAAATCAGGTTTGTGTCCCTCGTCCAGCTCGTGTTGTCTGACGTGCCGACGGGTCATCAATTCCTGTCGCCGGTCTTCAAACGTCCGGGCTAGCAGGGCAAGAAAGCGCAAAGCTGATGGCGTCAGAATCTGTTCATAGGCCTCAGGCATGCGACCTGTGACAGTAACGCCGTCTACTTCAAGCGCGTGATGTGAGGGGTGATGGACACCTGCTGTGCTCATAGCCATGTATTCCTCTGAAAAGGCAGGCACAGAGCCACTGATGAACAGATTTTCAATCGTCATCAGTGAATCTGTGCTTGTTTTTCATCGTGTTTAGGGTTTGTCGCCAACGGCGTGGATGAGTTCTCGTGCTATGCGACTTTTGCCTCGATGAACTGTTCGGTCTCGGTCGAGCCGGCCAGCGCCGTCGTTGAGATCGCGCCGCCAGCAATGGTTTGGGCGATCTCATCAAAGTAACCGGTCCCGACAAATGTCTGGTGCTTGACGGCTGTATACTGACTCTCTCGCTCGCTGGCAAATTCCTTCTCCTGCAATGCGACGTAGGCTGTCATGCCGGTTTCTTTGTAGGCTTTGGCGAGCTCAAACATGCTGTAATTGAGCGCATGAAAGCCGGCCAGCGTCACAAATTGAAACTTATATCCCATCGCTCCCAGTTCGCGCTGGAACTTGGCGATGGTGGCGTCGTCCAGTTTTCGCTTCCAGTTGAACGATGGTGAACAATTGTAGGCCAGCAGCTTGCCGGGGAATTTAGCATGAATGGCTTCAGCAAAGCGCCGCGCCTCGCCTAAATCCGGCTCCGACGTTTCGCACCAGATCATGTCGCTATACGGCGCATACGCAAGACCTCTGGCAATGGCCGCTTCGAGACCGCCTTTGATGTAGAAGAATCCTTCAACTGAGCGCTCGCCGGTCAGGAAGGGTTGATCAACGGGATCATAATCAGCGCGGACCAATTTCGCGCTCTGTGCGTCGGTCCGGGCAATGATGATCGTCGGAACGCCCATGATGTCCGCCGCCAATCGCGCGGCGATCAATTTCTGGACGAAATCGCGCACCGGCACTAACACCTTTCCACCCATGTGTCCGCACTTCTTTTGTGACGAGAGTTGGTCTTCAAAGTGTACGGCTGCTGCGCCGGCTTCGATCATGGCTTTCATCAACTCAAACGCATTGAGCGTGCCACCAAATCCCGATTCGGCATCGGCCACAATTGGCGCAAACCAATAGACGTCGTGGCGTCCTTCAGCGTGCTGGATTTGGTCAGCGCGTTGTAGCGCGGCATTGATGCGTCGCACCAAGACCGGGACGCTATCAACCGGATAGAGGCTTTGATCCGGGTAGGTCTGCCACGACAAATTGTTATCGGCGGCAACCTGCCAGCCGCTGACGTAAATGGCCTTCAATCCGGCTTGCACCATTTGTACGGCTTGCGTGCCCGTCAATGCGCCGAGCGCGTGGATGTATGGTTCCGTGTGAAGCAGCCGCCAGAATCGCTCGGCTCCCAGCCGCGCCAGTGTGTGCTCAATCTGAAGCGACCCTCGCAATCGAACGACTTGCTCGGCGGTGTACGGACGCTGCACGCCGTGCCAACGTGTGTCGGTGTTCCATGTCTCCTTCAAGCGTTCAACCTCTGATAGTCCGTGCTGATCAATCATGACATTCTCCTTCCTCATGGTATGCGAATCTCCTTGGTTGTTTCATTGCATCGTGTTGAGCCTCCACCCCCGCGATGCTCGCGTATTGGCGAGCGCCCGAAGAGGTTTCGCGTCGTGTCCCGTTGTTCAAAATATCGAACAAACGTTCGGCATTATGATAAGGCGATGACTTTGCGGCGTCAAGCGAAAACTTATCGTGTGTTCGATATATTGAACAAAAATTCATTATGTAGAACACGCGGGGCCTCGCCATGCGCAATCGGAGCGATAGACTGTTGAACATTTTGACACGTGTCAGCCAAGCTTGCTAACATAACGAGCGTGACGCTCAAGTCCAAAAAAGCAACCGCCGCGACCAAGGAGAGCGCTTCGACAGCCGTCGAGCGCGCGCTCGCCATCCTTGAAGCCGTCTCTCAACGGGATGGCGGGATGACCAATTCCGAGATCAGTCGAAAGCTGGCCATCCCCAAGAGCACGGCCAGTTACATCCTGCGAACGTTAGAAACGCATGGCTATCTTCGACGGGATCAAGCCAACAAATATCGCTTAGGGTTGCGGGTGGTCAGTCTCAGTCATCGCGCGCTCCGCGGATTGGACATCACTGATGTGGCGATGCCGGTGCTGCGCTCGCTGGCTGAGCGGTACAACATCACCGCGCATTTGGCGATTCTCGATCAGGGCGAAGTGGTTTATATCGAGAAAGCAGATGCGCCCGGCTTCATCAAGATGGACACCTGGGTCGGACGCCGTTTGCCGGTTCATTCAACGAGCGTAGGGAAAGTTCTGGTGGCTCATCTGCCCGATGAGGAGATTAAAGCGATTATCAAAGAGCGCGGCTTGCGGAAGATCACCCCCAAGACGATCACCACCGTCCATGAATTTCTTCGAGAGCTGGAGCGCGTGCGCGCGCGTGGCTTTGCTGTGGACGATGAGGAGAACAATCTGGGCGTTCGCTGTGTGGCTGCGCCGATTTTCAATCGGCTTGGTCGGGTTGAAGCAGCCTTGGGCGTCAGTGGCACGACTGCTCAAATGGAGCGAAGCGCCATCTCGAAGCTGGCCGGCGTGTTGATGGAATCGGCGCGACGCATTTCCCAGCAGCTAGGCTATCTTTCGGTCACGCGCTAACTTCGTACAAACGCTCCAACAGCGCCCGGTAACGGCGAGCGACGACAGCTCGCTTGACCTTCAACGTGGGCGTAATCTCATCGGCTTCAATGCTCAGGTCGTGGTCTAAGATGACGAATTTCTTGATCGCTTCAGTGGATGACACGCGCTTGTTTGCTGCGGTCACGATCTGCTCGACGAGCGAAACGATCTCCGGATGTTGTGTCAATTCAGCAAACCGAGAGAAGGGAATCGCTCGCGAGCGGGCATATTCTTCGGTCTCCATCTGATTCAATGTGATGAGCGCCACCAGATAGCTTTTTCCATCGCCGTAGACCATGGCGTGGCTGATCAACGGATGTTCTTTCAGCATGTTTTCTATCAACATGGGCGATACGTTTTTGCCTGTTGAAGTGACGATCAATTCTTTCTTGCGACCGATGATCTTGATGAAGCCCTCATCGTCAATTTCTGCCAGGTCGCCGGTCAGCAGCCAACCATCCTGAAACATCGCAGCGGTTTGCTCAGGGTCTTTGTAATAACCGGTGAACATCATCTGACTACGAACGAGCAATTCGCCGTCGTCGGCTAATTTGACTTCACAGCCGGGCATCGGTGGCCCCACTGTGCCGAATTTATTGTTGTCTGGCCGATTGAAAGCGACGCAGATGTTTTCGGTGAGTCCATACGCTTGAAGAATGGGGATGCCGGCAGCGTCGAAGAATTCGGCGATGTCTAGCGGAAGCGGCGCGCCGCCTGACGTGGTAATGCGAATCTCGCCGCCAAAGTAATCTTTCACACGACTGAGCAGAGGCTGCGCCCAGTCTTGATAGCGTTGCTGAAGATCAGAGGGTATCGGTTGTCGGGCTTGTCGGCGTCGGCTGATGATACGGCCCAGTTCAAGCGCCTGGTAAAATTGGTCTCGTTCTGCTCCGGAAGCCTGTTCAAGATCGGCGATGATGCGCGCGTGAATCTTCTCATAGAAACGCGGCACGCTGCCAAAGACTGTCGGTTTCACTTCCAGCATGTATGTCCAGAGTTTTGTCAAATCATCCACAAAGTAGGCCGGCGCTCCCGCGTAGAGCCGGTTATAAAAGCCGGCGATCCGCTCAGCAACGTGGCAATACGGCAAATAGGAAAATGAGCGGTCGGTGTCATAGATGGGAATGGTGGCCAGCAATGACTCGACGCTGTTGATGATGTAGCGATGGCTCAAGCAGGCTCCTTTTGGCGGGCCGGTGGTCCCTGACGTGTAAACCATGATGGCAGTGTCGTCGGGCTGGGCACTGGCGGCTCTCTGCTGCAAGACCGGATAAGCCATCTGCCAATGTTGGCGTCCGTGGGCAAGGAATTGTTGAAAACTGCGCACGTCGGCGCCGGCGTCGGCTAACGCTTCGTCGAGCACGATGATGCGTTTGAGACGGGGAAGCGTGTGACGAACGAGTAGGATTTTGTCCAGTTGCGATGCGGTATCCACAACCACGAATGCCGCGTCTGAGTGATTGATGATGTACTGGCACTGCTCAGCCGATGCTGTTGGATAAATCCCGACGGTCACGCCGCCGGCTAGGATCGTGCCAAGGTCACTGATCGGCCATTCGGGGACCTGCCCCATGAGCACACAGACGGACGTGCCAGGGGCTAGCCCGTCGGCAATCAAAGCGCAGCCAAATTCGTGCGCCTGTTGACCCAGTTGTGACCACGGGATGCCAACCCAGCGGCCCTGTTGTCGCACATAAAACACCTCACGGTGGTGATACCGGTCAATGCGTTCCCAAAAGAGTGTGGCGATGTTCGGATAGTTCATAACACCAACGATTGGTCGAGCTGAAGCCGAAGGCCTCAACCTCGACTCCAGATTGGTCGAGCTGAAGCCGAAGGCCTCAACCACGACTACATGCAAAAAGCTGCGCACGCCATGTTCATGCCACCGCCTGAGGCGCACATCACCACGATGTCGCCTGATTGGATTTTGCCAAGATGAAGAGCGTCATCCAATGCCATCGGGATGCACGCGGAGCCGGTGTAGCCCCACTTGTCCATGATCGTATGGGTTTGGTGCATTGGTCGCCCCAGCTTTTGCATGACGGCTTTGATAGCGGTCAAGTTGACCTGTGTGAACAAGAACATGTTCACGTCGTCGAGCGTCAAATCTACCTTATTCAACACATCGTGAATGATCGCCGGCCAGCCTTCAATGTTGACTTCAGGTGGATACTTCTGGAGAAATCGAACTTTGTTGTACTTGCCTTCTTGCAGGACCGCCTCTGTGATCGGCATGAACGCGCCGCCGGCGAGGATGCCCAGATAGTTGTGGTACTGACCATCGGCGATGAGCTTGGACGCCAAGAAGCCGGGCCGTTCCTCTGACACGCGAAGAACCACCGCGCCGGCGCCGTCAGCGAAGATCGTCGCCGTCTTTTTCTCGGTCCAGTCGAGGAATTTGCTCATTGCGTAAGCCCCGATGACCAAGATGTGTCGGTAGGCCGAATCAGCGATGATGTACTTGGCAGCCACGTCCAGCGCGGTGACGAAGCCAGCGCAGGCGCAATTGATGTCGAATGTGCCTGCGTTTCGAGCGCCGAGCCGATGCTGAACGACGACCGACGTAGCCGGTGAGATGTATTCAGGCGTATCGGTCGCCACCACGATGAGGTCTAATGCTTGCGCTGTGATGCCGGCGGCGTCGAGCGCCCGGAGGCTCGCCTGTGTGGCCAGATCAGCCGTGCTCTCGTGCTCGGCGCAGAAATGACGTTGCTTGATGCCGACGACTTGGGAGACGAATTCATCAATGTTTTCGCCAAGCATCCTGTTGAAGTCTTCGTTCGTGACGACCCGTTCGGGAACGTATGATCCAGTGCCGATAATCTGCGCGAATCGAGCCATAGGCGTTTATCCGTGTTGCTGAATGAACTCAGTGACAAGGCGATTGAACTCATCGGCTTTCTCAATGAAAAAGCCGTGACCAGCGCCGCTGATCGTCATCAATGTGGCGTTGGGGATGCGTTCAGCCAAATTCTTACTATTTTCCGGTGGGACGCAGATGTCTTGATCGGCTGTGAGCACCAGCGTCGGCGCCGTAATGGCGCTGAGGCGCGCTTCGGTATCGAAGGCCATTGCCGCGATCAGTTGGTTCATCCGCGCGTGTTCCGGCATTGGGTTCTCTAGATACAGCCGGATCAGCATTTCGATTTCATCGGGGTGCTCTTGGATGAACGTCGGCGAGTAAAAGAGGCGGATGTTTTGCCGCGCGCGTTCTTCAGTGCCGAGGCCTTCCATGTCAGACATCGCTGATAGAACGTCTTCTGATGGGAGCACGTAGTGAGGGCCGCCGAAGCCAGTAGCGCAGAGGATCAGCCGGCGCGTCATCTGCGGATAAGCGAGGGCGAATTCTTGGGCAATGAATCCTCCAAGCGATGCTCCCAGGATGTTGGCCTGTTGGATGCCCAATGCGACGAGCAGCCCAGCCAGATCATCAGCCATAGTTCGGATGGTGTGTCGCTCTTCGGGCTTGTCCGACTGACCGGCGCCGCGATTGTCAAAGACGATTACTTGGAATGATTGTGAGAGCGTAGGAATTTGCTTATACCAGACCCATAGGCCGACGCCGAATCCGGCGATCAACACGAGCGGCTCGCCGTGACCATGAATTTCGTAGTAGAGCTCAATCCCATTGGTTTGTGCTTTCGGCATAGTTTATTTCCTCAGGTTGCTGACGAAGGGAAAAATGATGTCAAATGTTTGCCGACTCACAGCGAGCAGCAAGTGTGTTCGTGGATCACCGAGATTCAGCGGGGGCGTGCCCGGCAAGATAAACGGAAAGCGCGGGTCTGGCGGCAGCGAGAAGGCCAAACCGACGTTCAATGCGCCGTTCAACACGGGACTGAGTCGCAAATTCACCGGCCGGTTCGCGCTGTCCACGCCGTCTGACGGATAGGCGAAGTCCTCCGATGGACCAGCCGCGAAAATGGTCATGTAATCGGGCTTGCCGTTGGACTGCGGCGTTTCGTTGGCGTTCAGGGCGCGAAGAAATGGTGAATCGGGCTGTCCAACTTCCTGGCACAACTGGAGCAATGAGGGCGGCTCCGTGCCGCGCACATAGGGAAAGCCACAGAAGTGAGCGCCATGATTAGCGCCTGCAATGAAGACCAGATCGTCCAGTTTGGAGAGCGGATCGGCGCCACGGCTGAGTTGTTGACGAATCCACTCACGCACAATGGTGACGCCGAGCGAATGAGCTACAATGTCCACTTTCTCTGCGCCTGTGTAGGCCAGCACGGCTTCAATGAAAGCGCCGACATCCGGCACATTCGCAGCGTGTGAATGGCCAATGCTGGCGCTCGCGAAATCGCTGAAGTTATTGACTCCATCACGACCCAAGTAACTCATTGCCCACAGTTCCGCCGGCGTATATCCTTCGGCGATGAAGCGTTCAAAAAAGTTCTGGGCTTGCACTTCTCCGGCGCTGATGATCGGCACAGGTGTCACGAAATTGCCGAAGAGCCGAGCCAGCGAATATGACTCGCCGAGCCAGAAGCGGGCCGATTCGTTATTGCCATGAACGAAGATGATCGGATGGTGATACAGCACGCCGGGCCCACCGCCTACGCCTGGCATGGGCAATCGGGTCGTCGTGTCAACAGGGGATGGAAAATCGCTTGGCAAGCTACTGGGCACAGCCGGAACAGCCGCCGTGCGGAAGGACTGTGTTGGGCTGAGCGCTGTCTGTCCCGATGCGTCCACCGCCACAATGCGATAGAGGTAGCTCGTATTCGGTTCAAGATTTGTCAGAATGAGCGTGTGGTCGGTGCGAAGGCCTGCCGAGGCAGCGTGGCGTTCGTATGGATGACTCTTTCCGTAGGTCACCTGCGTGGTTGATTCGCTTGTCGTCTTCCAGGTGATTGTGACGATGCGGTGGGTGATGTTGGAAACGGCGACGTTGGAGATTTGCACGCTGCGCGCCGAGGCCTCCGCCGGAGCAACCTGTAGTGAAACGAGCGTGACAAGACAAGTGAGCAGCATCATAACGAGTTCTCCCCACTGGGGGCGAAGGCGCATAGATGGCGCTTTCTATGCGACCTTCGCCATGATCTCCGGGTTCGATTGGTTTATCTGAGGCCCGCTTGCTCCAACGTCGGCAACGCGCCGAACAAGTTGAGACCCGGATGGGCGCTCAGTTCGGTCGTTGCTGATCCAGCCGAAGCGATTCTCACCGTGATTTCATTGATAAACTCACCGGCCAGAAAGGCGGCATTCAGCTCAGGGATGGGCGTCGTCTTAGGAATTCGCATGATGTTGCGAATCCTGTATGTGCCTGGCCCAGGGAATCTCATCGTGACATTCAGTCCGTAGATATAGAATTCACCAGGGGGCAGCGTCGGCAGGATCGCGTTGGTGATCGGGCCGAGAACGGCGATGTTTTGTGGCGTCAGCAGATCACTGTCCATGAACCGGACGCCGTTGACTTCAAGCGTGTAGTCGGAGATGTACGAGTTGATGAATTGTTGTGGCGTCAGATTGGCTCCCAGCCGGGCCGGCAAGAATGAACCGACGAATCCGGGAATGATGGTGACGCCGGCAGGAAGCGTCACCTCGGCGTATGTCACGGTGACGCGCTTGGGGCCATTGGGAAATTCCTGTTCGTCATACAGAGGTGTAATGCTTGAGCCGGTCACTCTGGTTAGGGCAATCGGCTGGATCAATTGTCCGGTGAGGAAAGCGAGCAGATCAGTGGTCGCCGGACCAGCGCCCAGATTCTCGATGACCGCGCCGATTTGACCTGCCTCACCGGTTTGATAGCGCAGCGTGACAGAGGGCGGTAGCTGCTGCGCTCCGATTGCCGCCGGCATGAGCCATGAGCAGACAAACACGAAGACAATGCTAAGCCGAATGACTCTCAAACGTACCATAATCAATTCTCCTCCAAATTATTTTCTACTTTAACCGGGCCTACAACATTACCTATTTGTTGGCCGAACGTCAAAGTGATTTCTGCCGGCGAAACACGCCAGAGGCAGTGAGGATCGAGCCTCATGAATCGAACCTCGAATCACGAACCTCGAATCACGGACCACGATCCTGCGAATCACGGATCACCGACCACGGGTCACGATCCTGCGAATCACGGATCACGAACCACGCATCAAGGACCACGAATCACGAATCTCGAATCGCGTTAGGTTTCCCCCTTCAGAGCGCAGCCGTCCTTAGAAATTCAATTTGAATGCAAACTGGATCACCCGCGGGCCGGCGCTCGTGGCGGTGATACGCCCAAAGGTGGCCGGCACGGCGATGTTGGCATTCGGATTGGCAAAATTCACCGTGTTGAACAGATTGAAAAACTCGGTGCGAAATTCGGCGGTAAGGCGCTCAACAATCGGGATGAACTTCACCAGCGAAAAATCCACGTTGCGTTGGTCGGGTCCGCGCAAGATATTTCGACCAGCGTTGCCAAATGCGGCCGGCGCCACAAAGGCGTTGGTGTTGAAGAACTGGGTGAGTTTGTCGTGGACCGAGCCGCCTAGCTCAGCCGAGCCAGTGAATCCGGGCGCAAAGTCGGCGCGGTTGAAAACGCTGGCGCCGACCGCCTGAAACACGGTGAACGGTAATCCTGATTGCAGGGTGATGATGCCGCTCGTTTGCCAGCCGTTGAGCAGGTACTTGCCGATTGCCGAATCGCCGTCATAGAAATTTGGCAAATCGTACACGAAGCTGGTGATGAACCGATGCTGCCGGTCAAAGTTGGACAGACCGCGATGACTGCGATTATTGGTTTGATCGCCTGGCAGCGTGGTCAAATCATTGGCCGGTTCGCCGGAGTACTCATCAATGGACTTGCCCAAGGTGTATGAAGCGAGCATCTGCAAACCGCGCGCGAAACGTCGAGTCAAGCTCACCTGAAGCGAGTTGTAGTTGGAGACGCCGTTGGTTGAAACGATTTGCAGGCCGTTGACGGCGCCTTTGTTGCTGGCGTAGCCGGCAAATGGCGCCGGCGCCGGTCCTGGCGGGTCTTGATTGAGGTTGAACAATGTGATCAGCTTTGTGCCTTTTGAGCCGACATAGTTCACTTCAACGAGGTAATGCGTGGCGACTTGCCACTGAAAACCGAGCGTATACTGTTGAGCATACGGCGTGCTTAGATCAAGCGAAACAAACAATCCACTGATGGGCACAGGCAGTGTCGGCACAGGCCGCCCACCAACGTTGATCGCAATCGGGGACGGGTTGACCGGCGGCAGCGGAAACGCTGTTGGCGGCGGAACATCAGGGAACGGATTGGCAAAAGGCAGCGGAGCGCCGGGCAAACCCAGACCGACCGCGATGATGCCATACGGATAGTTGAACACCTGCGAGTTGGCAAAGCGCGTGGCGAAGCGATCATAGTAAATGCCGTAGCCGCCGCGCACGACGAACGTGTCGGAGCGCGAGTAAGGTTTCCAGGCAAAACCAAATCGCGGCGCCACATTCGACGTATTATCGTTAATCGTGTCGCCGATGGTGGGCACGCCGGGCAATGGTCGAGTGGCGTTGCTCAGTTGCACAAGCCCGTTAGGAGGACCGGCTGGCGCTGTGACCGTGCCGGCGCGAAACTGCCTCGGATCAAAATTCACCAATCGGCCACGATACTCGGTCAGTCCGCCAAAGAACTCATAGCGGAGACCAAGGTTGAGCGACAATTGCTTGTTCACGCGGAAGTCATCCTGAAAGAAGAGAGTGTAGTCATTAGCGCGAATCCCGCGATCCGGAACGCCAGAGCCAAGCAACGCCGTTCCCACACTGCCGCGCAGGAAATCGGAGAAAGTATTGAACGTCAATTGACCGCGCGAGAAAAAGTTGAAAAAGAAATCAACCCGATAGCGCCGCGCTTCGCCTCCCAGCTTCATCGTGTGTCGCCCACGTATGAGCGAGAGCGTATCACCGACCAGATAGGTGTTGACGGCCGAAGCTTGATCGGACAGCGCGGTCGAGCCGATGGTGAATGCGCCCGTCACGGCGATAGTTGGCATGCCGCGATAGAGATTCGCCAACGGATTCCGAATCCCGAACTGAGCCGCAGTGAACGGCTCTTCTGGCGCCGATTCAGCACGAATGCGACTGAAGCCGAACCGAACTTCATTGACGGCGTTTGATCCGAACACGTGCGTGTCGGCAAGCGAGAAGACCCGATGCCCCAGTTCAAAATCGCCGCCATAGCCGGGCACTTGAAATGGGTTGATGCCGACAAAACTGAATAAAGCTTGAAAGGCCGGCGCGTGAGAGAAGAAGAATTTCCCCGATAGCTTATTGTTGACGGTCAGTTGCGCATCCAGATTGGCGTTGAATTGGTCTTCACGGAATCGGGATATGCCGGATACAGCCGTTGGACCGGCTGGATTGGTGGAGGAGGGGATGGCAAATTGTCCGTTGGGCAATCGCGCATTGAGAATGGCCAGCGCCACATCGTTGATTTGCGCTTCCGGCACGCCAAACCGCGCCGCCAATCCGGCGCGCGTGCGATCATTCGTCAATGGGACCAGTTGATTGCCGACGGGAAAGTTGAGGTTGAGGAAGGCGAGGCTATTGGAGAGCGATGCGCCGTTGCGCTCGCGTGTGCCTTGATACGAACCGAAGAAAAACAGTTTGTCACGAGCGATCGGTCCACCCAATGTCCCGCCGAATTGATTGCGTGTCAGAATCGGTCGTTCCTGACCCGATGCGTTCAAAAAGAAATCGTTGGCATTCAGGACGCGGTTGCGAAAGAACTCATACAGATTGCCGTGAAATTCATTGGAGCCGGATTTGGTTACCGCCATCACGTTGCCGCCCGGATTGCGTCCATGCGATGCATCATACAGGCTAGTTTGAACGATAAATTCCTGAATGGCATCCGGGGCTGGCGAGGCCAGATTCGGCGTTGAGTTCGTTCCGGGGCTGTTAATTTCCACGCCATTGACCAGCACATTATTGCTGGTCGTGCGCTGACCGTTGACCGAGATGGTAATGTCGCCACGCCCCATCTCCGTGTTGTTGGAGAGACTGGCCACCGTGCCGGGAGAGAGCGCGAGCAATTGTTGAAAGTTACGTGTCGGCAGCGGCAGTTGACGAATGCTTCGTTCCTCTACCACACGACCTTGCTGCGAGGTCGTCTCTTGCACGAGTGGCGGCTCGGCTGTCACGGTGACCACTTCGATCTGCGCTGCCGGCGGCAATGTGATATTAACCGACGTTGTCTGTGTGATACGCACTTCGACGTTCTCGACAACGATGGTCTTAAATCCTGGCGCTGATGCTTCCAATTTATACCGGCCGGGCGCCAGTAGCGAGAAGACATAATCGCCGAAGTTGTTGGTTGTTGTTTGGCGCTCTTCGGACGTGCCGATGTTGGTGAGTTTCACCAGAGCACCGGCAATCCCAGCGCCGGTCTGATCGCTCACCAACCCGCTGATTTGACCGGTCGCGCCAGCCTGCCCCAATGCCGAAGCAGGCAATGACAAGCTTAATACAATGACGATGAGGGCATTTTTCCATTCTATCATCACTTTCCTCCTTCAATAGGTTTAACACATGTGAACGACGGAGAAATCTCCATTTTCATCGTTCGTGGCGTGTTGTTACACATAATGGGATCAATTGGCAAGTCTGTTGAGCGGCGGCTGCAATCAGCCGCGTTGAACCCAGTGGCAATGAGGCCTCCATTGCCAGCAACGGAGCTGCCAACCATGGCCTTCAACGGCGACCGCGGCTGCAAAGTCCGGTCCCAGGTCTAACGCTTCAAGCGACCACCGCTGCATCTGTGACGGCTGTGATCTTACTGCCAGCAAGCGAGCCGGCTCGCCCGGTGCGAGCGATACATCAAATTGATCGAGCGGCATCGAGAGACCCGTGCCGATGGCTTTGATGTACGCTTCTTTGCGCGTCCAGCAATTGAAAAAGCCTTGCAAACGCTGAGCGGCGGGCAATGCTCGGAGGGCCGCTTGCTCTGCCGGTGAAAAGAACCGTTTGGCAATATCATCACAGGCCAGGTCAGCTCGAAGCCATTCCACGTCAATGCCCAGCTCCCGATTGAGCGCAAACGCCATCAGCGCCAAGCCGTGCGAATGCGAGAGATTGAAGCGAAGCAGGTTATTGGGATCATCACCATCGAGTTGAGGTTTTCCATAGCGGCTATAGCAAAATCGTATCTGGCCCGGCTCGATGTTCAGGTAGCCGGCGAGCAACGTTCGCAAAACGCCGCGCGCGACGATGAACTGGCGACGGTCCTTCTCAAAGTGAAATCGGTCGGCGCGTTGCTGCTCATCTGATGCCAGCAGTGAGCGGAGCCATGCCACAACCGTATCCGGCTGGCGCGACGTCACACGCCACACATGCACGTGATCGGGTAGCAACAACAACCCTTCTGGCGGTGCAGCCCACTCCGATGGCATATCGCAGTTATTCAGGTTTGATGTCGAACCTGCGGCTGTATTCACCGAATTGTTGATCAATCGTGGCGCGGCTCAAGCCAAATGTGTCCGGCGAATAACGGTGGACTCCATGTTTGTATTGAGGATGGGCATCGAGCCAACGCTTCATGCCGCGCTGCATGGCAGCACTGTACGGATAATCGAAAAACTGATAGATGTGCTGTACGGTCCCGATGGGATCGGCCATCAGCGCGTGATAGTCCACATCGAGAAACTGGGACGGGTTGGCTCGTTCACGAACTTCGATTGCGCGGCTGAGCGCCAGGCGCAGCATCGAAACGACACGTTCGCCGATCAGTGACAGCTCAACGCGGTTGCTTCCCAATTTCCTATAGGCGGCGGCCAAGCTGCACATCGAGGGTATGACTTTTTGCGGGTCTCGATGGGTCCACACGAGACTGGCGTCAGGGAACACCGTGAGCAGCGCATCGAGCCAGAACAAATGGCATGGTGATTTGAGAATGCACGGTTCGCCGAATTGCCGTGACAGCAGCAATTGGAGTTGGCGGCGATAGTAGCGGTAGTCAGGGATCATATCGTGGTTGACCAGCCAATGCCGATACCCCGCGCCGCCCTGCAGTCCCAGCGGGAGAAAATCAATGAACTGGTTCTGCAGCAGAATGATGCACTCTTCAGGATCAAGCGCCCCTGACAGATGAATCCGGCGCAGCGCAGGCAGTGATTGGCGAATCATCCAATTGACGATTTGAATTCTGCGGCGACGTGGGTCTTTGGCGGGCGGTTGACCGACCACGAGTGGGCACGGGTAGAGCAATTCCCAGTACCGTGGAACGCGCGCTGACGGGTCTTGGGCCAGCAAGTTGTGCAGCAGCGTCGTGCCTGTGCGCGGCAGGCCGATAATGAAGATCGGCCGTCGTATGGGGATGGCTCGGATGTCCGGATGCCGTTTCAATGTATCCTGGATTCTCAGCCGATTGAAAAGCATGCGGAGAAACATCTGACGAATCATCAGACGACCGATCAACGTCAGATCAGCATCGTTTTGGTAGGTCTCCAGCAGCAATCTGAACTGAGGTTGGAACTCTTCGTCGCCCCAGTCTGACAGACCCGCGATGCGCTCTGCTGCGTTCAGCAATCCTGCTTCCGACAGGTCTACCCATGAGCGATGGCCAAGTGGCTTGCGCTCTGCCATCCAATTGACGGCTCGCAGCAGCCAGGGCAATTTGATCTGCTCAATTGTTGCGTCTGTTGATGGCCGACCCATACTGTCATGCTCCCTCGGAATTGGCGGAAAGTGCGGGTGGCACCTCCAGAAAGCCGCTGTCAATTAAATACTGGAAGTAGACCTGAAGCAGCTTTTCGTCAGCCGGCGGGCATACGATGGACGACCCGGCCAAGCCGGCTCTGGCGCGTTGTTGATCAATGATGACGCGCGCAGGCGTGAAGAGCCCTTCCGTCAGCCGTAGCTTATCGAAATGAGCAGCGCCCATTATCATCGCCGTCGAGGAGCCTATCAATGCCTGCGCCAGCGTGGCGGCCAATTCGGCGATTTCTCGTTGCCATTGTTCGGTTGGCACAACGCGCAGCCGATAGCCGTACGTGCGCATCCACTCGACCAACATCTGGACTGGCATCGGCTCCGGGTTGAGCAGGTGGAATGATTGACCAACTGCTTCGGGTTGTCGTGACAGGTAGACAATCGCTCGGCTGACGTAATCCACCGGCGTCAGATCAAGCTGGTGCTGGATTTCTCGGTCGGGCACGGATTGCAATTGAATCCAACCTTTGATGATTTGACAGAGCAGATCGCTGTGGTTCCAGACGCCTGTTTGACTGTGGCCGGTTACCCGACCAGGCCGATAGATCGTCACCGGCAGACCTCTCTGTCGCGCTAGTGTGACCAGCTTTTCAGCGACCCATTTGCTTTGCGCGTACCCGCCGTAGAGCGGCCCCGTGGTCTCAATGTGGTCTTCTTCGCGGAAGCTCACATCGGCTGAGCGCTCCGGCAGCGCCCATACGGATAGCGTGGAAACATAGTGCAACGGTTTGGTTTTCGCATGACAGGCCAGCCGCAAGACTTCATGCGTGCCGTGCACATTGGTCGGTTTCAAGGCTGAATAGGGATAGACGAAGTTGACGGCTGCGCCGTTGTGGTAGATCACGTCAATGCGTCGCGCTAGCTCGTCGAATTGCGCGTCGGTCAAGCCCAGGCGTGGTTCCGTAAGATCGCCGAGCACCGGCAAAATCCTATCAGCGTAGCTCGGCTGCCAGATGCGGTAAGATTCCATGCTCGTTTGAATCTTGCGCCGAGCGGCTTCGGCGTCCGCTGCGCGAACAAGGCAGTTGATCTGAGCCTCCGTTTGACAGAGAAGTTCATGAAGCAAGAAGGCGCCCAGAAAACCGGTCGCTCCGGTCAGCAGCACCGCCTGCGGCAAGCGGCTCAAATCGGGCGCTGGCGCTGCCGGTTGAATAGCCGGATCGAGCACGGCCTCGCTGGTGAGTTCCGTGACGGTCATCGGCGCCAGCGTCGGCGAGGCCTCAATGGTATTAAGGCTTTCAATGACGGCGGCTGACTCAGCGATAGTGGGAGCGTCAAACAGGATGCTCACAGGGATGTCTCGCTGCAACACTTCCTGCATGCGATAGACGACTTGAACGACCAGCAGCGAGTGGCCGCCAAGTGTGAAGAAATTATCATGAATCCCGATCCTGTCCACTTTGAGCACTTCCGACCAGATGGTTTGCAGTGTAGCTTCCAGCGGCGTTCGCGGCGCCACATAGGATTTTGCTCGCCCGACGTCGTCCGACGAAGGCGGCGGCAGCGCCCGCCGATTGAGCTTGCCGGTCGCCGTCAGCGGCAGTCGCTCCAGCGTGACATAAGCTGAAGGGATCATGTACTCAGGCAATGTGGCTCCGAGGAATTGGAGCATGTGATCAGGCGTCACGGCCTCACCCTCATGCAGGACGAGATAGGCAACTAACTGATGCGCCGGCCTGTCGCCGTCTGCGCGAGAGACCACAACGGCCTCTCGCACGGCTGGATGCCGCAGGATCGCCGTTTCAATTTCTCCCGGCTCAACGCGATACCCTCGAATTTTAATCTGCTCGTCATTGCGGCCAAGGAACTCAATGTTGCCGTCCGGCAGGAAGCGCCCCAGATCGCCCGTCTTGTAGAGGCGCACCAGACCGTTGCTGCTTCCATCAGGGCACGGCCACCAGATGAATCGTTCGGCGGTCAGTTCCGGCCGATTCCAATAGCCTCGCGCCAGGCCAACGCCGGCAATATACAACTGGCCGGGCACACCGATGGGTGTTGGTTGCATCTGCTCATCCAGGATGTAGACGCGCATGTTGGCATTGGTTCGACCAATCGGCACAGTTCGGCGTTCCACGCTGCCGGGCGACACCCAGCAGGTGACGTCAATGGTCGTTTCCGTTGGTCCATACGCATTGCGCAACTCTGCCATTGGCAGGCGCTGGTGGAAGCGACGCACAAGCGACATGGGCAACACTTCGGCTCCAGCAATGACTACACGGAGAGCATCGCACCTGTGCAGCTCCGGTTCGTTCAATATCAGCTCCAGCATCGAAGGGACAAAGCCAGTGTAGGTGATCTGCTGCTCGGCCATCAACTTGACCAGATAGGCGCTGTCTCGTTGACCGCCTGCTCGGGCGAGCACCATGCGCGCGCCGACAAGTAGGGGAGCGAAAATTTCCCACACCGACACATCAAAGCTGATGGACGTTTTCTGAAGAATCCGGTCGTGAGCCGTCATGCCCGACATTGTCCGGCTGGTGAGCAAATAATTGACAATCGCTCGATGGGGGATCATCACGCCCTTGGGCGCGCCGGTGGAGCCGGAGGTGTACATCACGTAGGCGAGATGGTCGGCTGTGACGGGCGATGTAGGATTTTGCCTGTTCGTTTCCCACGGGAATGTGGCGAGGCACACAACGCGCGGCGCGCGCCGATCTTGCTCAGTCTCTGTGGGAGCTGACCCGCTGGACTCGCTGCTGGCAAAGAGTCGGGCTTGCAAGCGTTCATCGGTGAGCAACACAGGACACTGTGAATCGCGCAACATGAATGCCAGCCGTTCGCGTGGGTACGCCGGGTCCAGTGGCACGTAAGCTCCGCCAGCCTTGAGTGTCGCCAGCATGGCGACGATCACGTCAAAACCGCGCTCCAACGCGATGCCGACAGGCACGTCAGGGCCGACGCCCAGCGATTGCAGATGATGCGCCAGATGATTGGCGCGTGTATTCAACTCATCATAGGTCAACGATTGGCCTTCGCTGACGATGGCGATGGCCTCCGGCGTTCGTTCGGCTTGCGCTGCAACCAGCTCGTGTAAACAGGCATCACGAGGAAACGGAACATCGGCTTGGTTCCACTCAACGAGGATGCGCCGGCGCTCTTCATCGCTCATCAGCGCGAGGCGGGAGAGCGGTTGCTCAGGTTGAGCGACGATTGATTCCAGCAATGTCATCCAATGTTTGACGAGGCGCTCGGCAGTTTGATCGGTAAACAGATCCGTTCGATAAAACAGTGTGGTCGTCGTCTTCTGATTGCGCTGACTGACGCTGAGGATCAGGTCGAAGCCGGTCATCGGCTTGTTATGAAATTCGAGTGGCGTCACCGTGAGCTGACCGAGCGTGATCGGCTCGGTAGGAAATTGCTGGAGGGTGAAGAACGTATGAAGGACAGGCATCCGACTGGGGTCCGATGGCGGCAGAATAGCGTCTCTCAGATGATCAAACGGGATGTCAGGATGCGAGAGCGCCTCCAGGCAGACAGCCTGCACACGATGCAGCAACTGGCGAAACGTTGGATCGCCCGATAGATTCACGCGCAAGGGCAGGCCGCCGGCAAAGAAGCCGATCAACTCCTGTATTTCCGGGCGCGTTCGATTGGCCACCGGCGTTCCCACGATCAAGTCCTCCTGTCCTGAGTAACGGTACAGGAGCGTCAGGTAGGCAGCGAGCAACAAGGCGAAGAGCGTGACGCCTTCCTGTCGGCTCAGCGTTTCGAGCGCGTGCAGCGTGGAGGCTGGAATCTCTGCGGCGCGTTTGTCAGCATCCAGCTTGATGGCTGGCGGTCGAGGAAAATCCGTGCGCATGTCAAGAATCGGCAGCTCGCCGCCCAGTTGTCGCTTCCAGTAGGAAATTGCCTCCGTCAGATCAATCGGCGGTTGCTGCCGTTGCCAGTAGGCGATATCGGTGTATTGCAGCTTCAGATCGGGCAATGGTGATGAGCGCTGATGCGCGAAAGCCTCATAGAGCGTGGTCAGTTCTCGCACCAACACACCCGCTGACCAGCCGTCGAACAGCAAGTGGTGAATCGAGATGAACAAAATGAAGTCATCGTCGGCCAGCCGCGCCAGCAAGAAGCGAAACAGCGGCCCGCGCGTCAGATCGAATCGCGTGTTGATGATTTCTTGGCCCAGTCGCCACGCTTCGTCCTCTCGCTTGTTCGGCGGGGAGTTGCGTAGATCGCGCACCGCCAGCGGGAACGGCGCATAGTCATGGATGCGATGAATCGGTTGTCCTTTGTGCGTGGTGAACGTGGCGCGCAGAATGGAGTGACGCCGAACGATCTCATTGAGGCTCCGTTCGAGCGCAGGGATGTCGAGTTGACCCTGCAGCCGGAGGGCGACCGGAGAATCATAGGCGATGGGGCGTTCGTAGCGCATGCCGCGTTCATACAGTTCAATGGCCCACAGCGCTTGTTGACTGTAGGACAACGGCAAGAGCGCGTCAGGCGGGGCCGGCTGGATGGGCTGAGCTGGCTTCGCCGAGTGGAGGCAGGCTGTGTCAATGATTCGAGCCAATCCGGCGACCGTCGGATGCTCAAACAATGTCTTCACAGCAATGCTGACGTCCCATTGTTTGCGAATGAGCGAAACAAGTCGCATGGCCAGCAGCGAGTGTCCGCCCAATTCAAAGAAATCATCATCCGCGCCGACGCGCTCAACTCCCAACACTGTTGCCCACATCGTGGCCAATGTTTTTTCCGTCGGCGTGCGCGGCGGCACATAGACGCCATCACGTGCCAGATTGGCTCGATCCGGCGCGGGCAGCTTCGCGCGATCCAGTTTCCCGTTGGGTAACCTGGGAAGCTGTTCCAGCAAGACGCAGGCTGAGGGAATCATGTGCTCAGGCAAGATCGGTTTTAAGTAGGCGCGCATGTCGCCGACTGACAAGCCCTGCCCGTCATGCGGGACGATGTAAGCGACCAGCCGCGTCACGTTGAGCGGGGCGCCAATGGAGGTGGCAGAGCTGTCCTCAGACGTGCCAATGACAGCCACATCGCGCACTGCCGGATGTTGTCGCAGTGTGCTCTCAATCTCACCGAGTTCGACGCGCTGACCGCGAATCTTGACCTGTTGATCAAGGCGGCCCAGGAATTCAAGAGACCCATCAGGCCGATAACGCGCAAGATCGCCAGTTTTGTAGAGCCGGAGTTCTTTCTCATTGGTGGCCGATTGACCATCGAAGCCTGACCATTGAATGAATTTTTCTTCGGTCAGCTCAGGCCGATTCAGGTAGCCCCGCGCCACGCACACGCCGCCAATATGTAATTCACCCGGAACGCCTGTCGGTGTTGGCCGTCCGTGCGTGTCGAGCACGTAGGCTTGGACATTTCCGATAGGGCGTCCGATGGGAGCGGTTGAATGCGACCATCCGCGCTCGGCAATCCAATGTGTCACGTCAATGGTCGTTTCCGTCGGGCCATAGGTGTTGACCAGTTGCGCGTTGAGGCATTGATAAAACCGTTCGATCAGGTTGACGGGCAGCGCTTCGCCGCCGGAAAAGACGTAACGCAGCGCGCGGCATTGCTTGAAGTCGGGCTCGTCCAGCAGCAGGTGCAGTAATGATGGGACACACTCCAGCAGGGTCACCTGTTCTTCTTTGATGAGTCGCGCCAGATAGGTGCTATCATGGCGACCGCCCGGACGAGCGATGACGACGCGCGCGCCGCCCAGCAGTGGTTCAAACAGCTCCTGCAAAGCAGCATCATAGGCCAGCGAATTTTTTTGCAGCATGCAATCAGACGGGTTGATGCCATACGTCTGCACGCCCCAGAGCAAGCGGTTACACAAGCCCTCATGTTCGATCATGACGCCTTTGGGTTGACCGGTGGAGCCGGACGTGTAAAGGACGTATGCCAGATGATGCGCGGCTAGATCGTTGATAGGATTTTGTTCAGGCTCGGCGGCAATGGCCTCTAGTTCGTCCTCCAGAGAGATCACTGGCGCCATCACGTCGGGGAGGGCGCAACGAACCGTCTGCTGGCTCAGCACGAGCGAAACCTGAGCGTCGCGAAGCATGAAGGCCAACCGTTCATTGGGATACTCCGGATCAAGCGGCATGAACGCGCCGCCGGCTTTGAGGATGCCCAGCAGCGCGACGACCGCCTCAACGCTTGGTTGCAAGCACACGCCCACAATCGCCTCAGGGCCGACGCCACGCTTTTGCAGGTAGTGAGCCAGTTGGTTGGCGCGACGGTTCAACTGATCGTAGGTCAGCGACTGCGCTTCGTCCATGATCGCCGTGCGAGCTGCGTGTTGACGCACTTGCGCTTCAAACAGCGCGGGTAACGTTCGCTCGCGCGCCGCCGGCTGCCAAGCGGTTTGGTTGAACTGGACCAGCAGCCGACGTCGCTCATTTTCATTCAACAGACTAATCTGGTTGATCGGCGCGGCGCTATCGCTCAGCAGCGCGTCAAGCACGCTCAGGAAGTGCTGCGTGGCTAGTTCCGACTGCTCCGGTGAGAACACATCTTCGTGAAAATCGAATACGAGAGTCAGTCGGCCCGTCTGGTTCAGGTCATGAATGAGCAGGGCCAGACTATCCACTTCATGGCCATTGTGAATCGGTTCATAGTGCATCGGCGCGCCGGCAAACCGCGGCATTGTGCCCGTTCGATAATTGATGAGCACCTCATAAGTTTTTTCTTGCGCCGGATTGCGAATGGTATATTGCGCGTGGCGAGCCGTTGCCAGCATTTCGGCTCGCGCTTTTTCGGCGAGCGAGGCGAATGTATCTGTCTGGTCAACAGTGATGCGCAACGGCGCAACCTGCATCAACAATCCGATGGTGTCTTTGAACGCCCGGGATCGGCGGTTATGAAATGCTGTGCCGATGGAAAGGCGCCGATGATCGCCAATGTGTGACAAATAGGCGCACAGCGCGACGAGAAAGAGATTGAATACGGAAGCTTCCGGCGTCTTTGCCGTGAATGGAGGCTGCGCCGCGAGCGTTTTAATGCGGCTCGTTCGCTCGGCGTTCAGCTCAATCGAGATGCGTCGCACGCGCGTCGTTTTGATCAACGGCGCTTGGCCGTAGAATGTAATGGCGTCAACCGGCTCAGCTAGCTTTTTGGTCCAGTACTCGTGATCCTGCCGGTAACGGTCCGAGTGACGATAAGCGCGTTCCTCGGCGACGTACTCTTGGAACTGTGGGAGCGGGATCGTCTCCGGCAGCGCGCCCTGCTGCGAGGCCTGATAGAGCTCGGCCAATCGTTCAGCAATGGCGATGGAAGAGCGACCGTCGCTGACGATGTGGTGGGTATTGATGAACCAGATGAATCGCTCCTCGGCGAGCTTAATCAGGGCCGTGTAGAACAATCGTTGGTCCAACTGAAACGGCATCTGGGCGTGCTCGGTTAACCATATTGCCGCTCGCTGGTCAGGGTCCGGCTCTCCAGAAAAGTCCACATACTCAACTGAAGCTCTCAGGTGAGCAAGCACCCGTTGCTGCGGCACGCCGTCAACAGTGTCAATGACAGTGCGCAGCGCGTCGCTGGAATTGACCAGCGTTTGGAACGCGCGCCGGAAGTGGTCGAGGTCAACCCGTGTTGGGATGGTGAACGTTCGTGGTTGATTGTAGAGTGGCACGTCTGGCATGAGTTGCTGGCCCAGCCAGATGAGTAACTGATTTTTGGTCAGGTCCGATTGCTCAGCAAATTCGTCGAATGAAGCTGTGAGGTTGGTTGACGCCGTTGATGGAGCTGCGCTCCCGATGAACGAGGAGAGTTCGGTCAGGGATTGTTCGGGAGCGTCCAGCACGCGTTCAAGCAGTGTCTGAAACTGCTCTGCCCAGCCAGCAATCGTCTCGGCGTCGAATAGATCGGTATGATACTTGAAGTGTCCGTAGAGTGTGGTCGGTCCCTCCCAGACGAATAACGACAGGTCGAGCGGGGTGAGGCCGTTGTCCACATGCAGGGGGCTGACGGTCAAGCCCTGATGTTCAACGGTCGGTTGAATCGCCGGTTGATGGACGAACGCGACATGCTGCAACACTGGCCGGTTTAACTGGCGCGGAGGATTTAACGCTTCGATCAATTTCTCGAATGGTAAATCCTGATGAGCGAATGCGCCGAGCGCGACGTCTTGAATGTGGCGGAGCCATTGTCGGAACGTCAGATGGCCGGCGTAGCGAGTCCGCACCACCAGCGTGTTCACGAAGAATCCGATGAGACTCTGCGTCTCCGCACGGTCGCGTCCGGCCACCGGTGTTCCGATTAAGATGTCGTCATGATCGGACAAGCGGTGCAGCAGCAGACTGAACACTGCCAGTAGCAACATGAACATGGTCACGCCTTCCTGACGGCTAAAGGCTTTGAGCGATTGAATCAGGCCGGGAGGCAGCGCGAATGGATGAATATCGCCGTTGAATGTTCGGATGGCCGGTCGCGGTCGGTCAGAGGGCAGATCGAATGTCTGAGGCGCTCCATCCAGGTGATTGCGCCAGTAGGCCAGCAACGTGGCCAGGCGCTCGCCTTGCAGATGCTCTCGCTGCCAGCGCGCGTAATGGCGATATTGAATCGGCAGAGCCGGCAAGGGCGATGACGCGCCACGCGAGAACGCGTCGTAAAGCTGCCCAAGTTCGCTGGCAAAGATGGCCATCGAGATGCCATCGGAGACGATGTGATGCAACGTAATGCAAACGACGTGTTCATCAGGGCCGCAGCGGGCCCAGAGGATGCGAAATAATGGGCCGGTGGATAAATCGAACGCCGTGCGCGCCTCCTCTTTCACCAAGCGGTTGATCTCGGTCTGTTGTTGTTCGGTGGGAAGTTCACTCAGGTCTATCAGCCTGAGCGGCACGGTTGGCGCCGGCGCGATCACTTGGAGCGGTTCGCCATCTTGGTAATGAAAGGTGGTGCGCAAAATCTCGTGCCGCTGGACGATCTCCTGGAACACGCGTTGAGCGGTGTTCAGATTGACGTGGCCGATCACGCGCAATGCGCCGCTGACGTTGGCCACGGGGCTGCCCGGGTCCATCTGGTCGAGAAACCAGAGACGCAGTTGATGAAACGAGAGCGGCGCGGTTGTGTTCTGACGCGCTTTCTGCTGAAGCGCTTTGGCCAGTAGCGCGCGTTTTTCCGTAGGACTAAGATCAGCGAATCGTTTTGCCATGGTCAGAGTTCATCAGAGCTGGGTAAGACCACGACACCCGATAGGCGCTCTGGTCGTGGTTTCATGCTGATACCACCAGTTACCTCCGTGGTGTCGCCCCCTGCTGCGTCTAATCGCCGGCAGCATGTTGAGCTTTGCTCATGTCCACGTTATCGTCCAGCAGTTGGGCTAGTTCATTTTCATCAACGAGGTCGCTGAGCAGTTGATCAACATCCTGTTCGGAGAGTTGATCCAGTTGCTGCAATAACGTTTCCGGCTGTTGTTCGACCACGCTGGGCCGGATGTCGGCTTCGGTCGGCGCAGCCGCGTCCGCGCCGGTCAACAGTTTTAAGACGACGTGGGACAATTTGAGCACGGTTGGCCCTCGCATCAATTCCACCGTCGGCAGCGTGACGCCGATCTCTTTTTCAATGCGGTTTTTCAGTTCAACGGCCATGAGCGAATCGAGACCTAATTCATTGAGCGGCCGCTCCGCATCAAGATGGGCTGCTGAAGCGCCGAGCACACGAGCCACCTGTTCTTTCAGGTGCGCTTCAATCAACGGCTGACGGTCTGCCGGTTCAGCAGCCATGACGAGGTCACGGAGCCGAACACCATCTTGCGCTGTTTGCTGATCAGTGGCGTGAGGATTCACCAGCAACGAGAATCGCGGCGAGGTGCGCGCGGCGACCGTATGCGACCATTGTCGCCAATCCACGTTCATCACGCCGGCGTGGACAGCGTGCTTGAGCATCAATCGGGCCATCGCCTCAGCGGCTTGTCGAGCCGTGAAGCCCTTGAACCCGAAGTTGCTCACGTGTTGTCCGATTTCCTCATGTCGCGCCACATAGCCGGTATCAGCCACGCGCCCCCAGTTGATCGTGAGCGCCGGCAGACCATGCGTCCGGCGATAATAGGCCATGGCGTCCAAAAAGGCGTTGGCTGCCGCATAGTTGCTCTGAGCAGGATTGCCCAAGATTGACGTGAGCGAAGAAAACATGATGAAGAAGTCGAGCGGTCGGTCTTGCGTCAAGCGATGCAGATGCCACGCGCCGGCCACTTTTGGTTGCATCACCTTTTTGAACCGTTCCGTTGTTTGCTGCATGAGGACGCCGTCGTCGAGCACCAACGCCGAGTGAATCACGCCGCGCAACGGCGGCATGGCGCGATCTATTTCGGCGATGACGCGCTCAACATCTGTTGCTCGACTGACATCTCCCTTGAAGACGCGAACGTTGAGGCCGCGCTGCTCCAGCCGACCGATGATCTCTTGGGCCTCATCCGTGCTCGGGCCGCTACGACTCATCAGCGCCAGGTGGCGCGCGCCATGCTCGCTCATCCACGCAGCGATGGCCAATCCCAGGCCGCTTGTGCCACCAACGATCAGATAGCTACTCTCCGGCGAGAACGAGATTGTCTGTTCAACCAACGGTTCGACCGGCACGCGCTTGTCCGAGAGCGAGACGATGATTTTCCCGACGTGCTTGGCTTGCGCCATGTGACGGAAGGCTTGAATGGCATCGCCAAGAGTAAACACCCGGTAAGGCAACGGGTGAATCTCTCGTTGCTCCAACAAGCCAACGATGTCCCGCAGAAGCGAAGCAATCAAGCTGGGACGGTCAGCCATCACGCGGGCCAGATCAATCGCAAAAAACGACAGGTTATTTTTGAACACTCGCAATCCCAATTTGCTGTTTTGATAAATGTCCCGCTTGCCGATTTCCAGGAATCGTCCATAGGGCGCGAGCGAGGCCAGTCCTTTGGCAATGGCTTCGCCGGCCAGCGAGTTGAGCACGAGGTCAACACCGCGGCCATTGGTGATCGCATGAATTTCATCGGCGAAGGCCAATGAGCGAGAATCCATCACATGCGCGACGCCGAGCGCTTTGAGGAATGCTCGTTTTTGGGGCGTCCCTGCAGTGGCGAAAATTTCAGCGCCCGCGCGTTGAGCCAGTTGAATGGCTGCCAATCCAACGCCGCCGGTGCCGGCCTGTATTAACACGCGCTCGCCCGCTGTCAAGCGGCCCAAGTGAGAGAGCGCGTAATGCGCGGTGAGGAACGCAATCGGCACCGTCGCGGCCTCTTCAAAACTCAGATGGGCTGGCTTGCGAGCGACGAACGCTGCCTTGGTGATGACAAACGAACCAAAACTTTGCGGCGCGATGGCCATGACCTCGTCGCCAACCGCAAACTCCTTCACGGCATCGCCAACAGCCGTGATCACGCCAGCGCATTCATCACCGAGCCACAGGTAATCGTCACCATCGGTGGGATAAATGCCGAGCGCTTTCATGACATCGCGGAAGTTCAAAGCAACAGCCCGCACCTGAATCTCGACTTCATCCGCTTGCGGTTGCCGGCGCTCAACTTCTGTGAGCATCAGGTCATCGAGCACGCCCGGCGTGGTGATTTGCAGGCGAATCGCGTCGCGTTGCGGATCAAGCTGCTTTTTCGCGCGCGCCGAGGATTTGTGCAACGAAGCGCGCGCTACGCGCGACACATAGCGAGCCGCTCCCCGCAGTGCAATCTCGTTTTCTTCATCTGGATTGAGCAGTTCTTCGCAGAGTGAGTCAATGTCACGCGGCGTGATCGTTGGGCTGAGGTCAACGAGCCGACACTCGAATTCGGGTAGCTCATTGCTGATGACGCGGCCCAGGCCGATCAATGGCGATTGCATCGGCGAAACCAGTTGGCCCTGCCGGCCGACGGGCTGCGCGCCGTTGGTAATCAGCCACAGTCGCGGCTGCGGACCGGCTGAGGCGTGCAACCAGGCTTGAACAAGATGCAGCACGCTATGACAGCTCAGATCAACGGATCGTTCCAACGCGGCGGCGTCCGCAGTGGCCGCTGATGGGCTATCCAGGCTCCAACAGTAGATCAACCCGTCAAGTGAACCGCCGACAGCCTGACGCAATTGCTCAAAATCGTCTGGTTGATTGAGGCGAATCTGATAGCGTCGCCCGTCGTAGCATTGAAAACTCTCGCCGTGAGTGACCAGCGTTGTCTGATCGCCAGCTTTGATCAATCGGTCGGCCAATTGCTCGGCGATGCCGCCCTCGTCGGCAAAGATTAACCAGCGGCGCGATGGTTGCTCAGCCGCGGCTGGCGCGCAGGTGATCTCGGTAGGCGCTGTGTCAGCCGCCAGCGGAAGACGAGCAAACAACACAACCTGTCCTGTCTCGGTCACGCCGTCGGTATCAGAGATAGCAAACGGGTCTGAAAATCCCATCTCCTCAAACAACGCGATCCAACGCTGGCGGGTCAACAGGGCATACGAGGGTCGCAGGTCGGTATCAGTGAAGCGCCACCAGCCTTCCATCAAGCCAAAGACAAGGTCGGCCCAGCGCACCGGAATGTCCACTTCCAAACAGATGAACAATCCGCCGGGCGCCAGCAACTGTTTCACATGTTGCAGACTGACGCGCAAGTCCTGCGTGGCATGAAGCACATCTGAAGCAATGATGAAATCGAACGAATGAGGCGTGAAGCCTTGTTCGGTAGGGTCTTTCTCGATGTCCAACAGGCGCGCGCTGAGGAACGGATAAGATTGGAATTTGTCTTCAGCTTTGTGAAGAAATACGGGTGAGATGTCTGAGAGCACGTATTCCACCTGGTCGGGGGGCAGCGCCGGCAGTATGTAGGATGTCATGCCGGCTGTGCCGGCACCGATTTCCAGGATGCGCACCCGTCGTCCTTCAGGCAGTTGATCGAGCGCCAGCGACACGGCTTTCGCCGCGAGCAGGTTGTAGACTTTGAACGACGGCGAATCTTGATAGTGATGCTCAGCCGTGGTTTGATTTCCATCGGGGAACAACAGGTGCAGCGGGTTGATCCGCCCTGTCAGCAGATCGGCTAATCGTTGGCCGAATTCGCTGACTAACATTGATTCCGAATATGCCGCCGGGAACCGGTAGACCAGAGAACGCCACAACGATTCGGTCTCCAGCGGCGGGGGCGTCTGCAGAACGCGCCAGCGCTGATCCTGCTTTTCGAGGTATCCATCGCGCGCCAGCATGTCCAGGTAACGGCCGACCACGCGATGATGTGGTGGGATGATCCCTAATCGTTCGGTCAGTGACGCAATGGTCACTTCATCGCCGGGTTGAAAATCCCAGCCAAGCTGGCGGAAGGCGTTGATCACATAGGCGGCGCACAAGCGGTCTAGGTCTGGCTCAATTTCACGGAATCGGCGCAGCCAGCCCAGTTCTTCGGTAGTTTGATCAACGTAAGCTTGCAATTGATCGCGCATCGCTGCTGCCGGTGGCAGAAAATCAACGACGCGCGGCGATGTAGAAGCGGTTGCTCTCTCTTTGAGTCGCCAGGGGTAATCGTATATCCAGTTTTCAAGCGACTCGGATGAGATGTCGCGAACCGTGTCAATTGACTGAGCCGTGAGTCGGCGAATCTCCATGCACAGCCTACCCTCAGCGTCAAAGAAGCGCATGTTGCCGGCGAGCGCTTTATCAGTTTTCTGTACCAACTGGGCATGGCTCCACATGCGGCCTTCGGGGCGATGGTAAAACCGAATTTGCTCCACCTGCACAGGCAAGCACACATCGGATTCGGCGTCCACTGTTTCAGAAAAGACGTGGAAACAACCATCGAGGAATGCCGGATGATAGAGGTAGGACGCTGACTCAGCAGCGATTGCCTCGGGCTGTACGACGATGCCAATAGCTTCGCCATAGCGACGCCAGATTTGTTCGACGCCCTGGAAGCAGGGACCGAACTCCAGGCCGTTGTCGCGAAAGCGTTGATAGCGCGTCTGGCGTGAAACGCGCTCAGGGCAGCGTTTTTGTACTTGTTCAATCTCGAAATCAATTGTGGGTTGTTGCGCCGGTTCCCAGCGGATTTTGCCGGTGGCATGCAACGTCCAGGTGTGTTGAGTAGCAGGACGGCTGCTGATGGCAAATGAAGAGTCAGTCGCATAAACCACTGTCTGAATGATTGGCGATGGCCCCGCTTCGGGAATAAACAGCGCTCGATGAAAATCTACATCTTCGACAATCAATGTGCCGGCGCCGAAGATTTCTTGAGCAGCCGCCAAGGCCATTTCTATGTAGCACGCCGCAGGAAACACCACATGACCTTGCACGCGATGATCAAGCAGGTACGGGAAGAGAACACGGCTGACTTCTGCATGCCAGGTCGGATCGGCAGCGGTCTGCCGGTGACCCAACAGCGGATGAGCAACAGTGGCCAAGCGCGTCGCTTTCACCGTTTCGCACTCATGCCAGTAGGATTGATGTTGCCAAGGATAAAGCGGCAGCTTGAGCGGTCGGCTTCGCTCTGGATGTACCACGTCCCAGTTAATCGGATAGCCGGCGCCAAACAACGCGCCCAGCGAACCCAACAGGTGAAGGCGCTCAGGCTCTTGTCGGCGCAACGAGTGAATCACCAAGCCGCGTTGCTGCTGGTGTTGCAGACATTCATTGACATAGCCAGCAAGCACCGGGTGAGGGCTAATTTCCACGAAATGCCGATAGCCTTGCTCAATGAGCCCGTTGATGGCCGGACCGAACCGCACGCTCTGACGCACGTTGCTCCACCAATAATCGGCTGTCAGATGCGATCCATCTGTCGGTTGAGCGGTCACGGTCGAGTACATCAGTCGGGCGGCCGGCTGTGGGCGCAATCCATCCAACGAGGCAAGTAATTCATCACGAACCGGATTCATCTGGGCGCTGTGAAACGCATACTGAACGCGAAGGAAGCTGAAGAAGAGCTGTCGCTGTTCCAACTGTTGCGCAATCTCTTCGAGCGCCTCAGCCTCGCCCGACAGCGTGACCGACGTAGGACTGTTGATAGCAGCCAGCGAGACACGCTCTCCGTATGGTTGCAATAACTGGAGCGCCTCTTCAGCCGTGACGCCGGCGCCGAGCATCCGACCCTTAGATGAGGCGAGGTCCATGCAGCGACCGCGATGGTAAATCACCTTCAACGCCGTTTCCAGATCATAAATGCCGGCGATGTGAGCGGCGGCCACCTCACCCACACTATGGCCGATGACCGCATCAGGTTCAATCCCCCAACTGCGCCACAGAGCTGCCAATGCCACTTGTATGGCGAAAATGGAAGGTTGCGAGATAGCCGTTTCATGCATGCGCGAGTTGGCTTCGTCTTTGGTTAGCTCTTCGAGCAAAGACCATGGCGCAATCGGCCGTAGCAACTCGTCACACTCTTGGATCACCTGACGGAAGACAGGCTCTTGCGCCAGCAGTTGACGACCCATGCCCCACCATTGCGGCCCTTGACCGGAAAAGACGAAAACAAGCGGCGGTCGCGGGCCGAGCGCGGCTTGCCCAACGCGCATGGCAGGGCGCGTTTCGCCGGCCACAAATGCTTCGAGCTGCGCAATCAGCTCGTCAATCGTCTCAGCGACGATCGTGAGTCGGTAATCATGATGAGTTCGACGATGACTGAGATTGTAGGCCAGCTCCGCTAAGGAAATTGCCCCAGCCTGCTCACGCAAGAACGTGACGTAGGATTGTGCTAGTGCCTTCAACGCTTCAGGGCTGCGAGCCGAAAGTGGCACAAGGATTGGCAATGGCGCTTCTGCATGAGCCGCTGCATGTTGCTCCTGCCGACCGGACACGTCAGATGGCCGACTTGAAATTGATTGCACCGTCTGAAGGCTTATGTCTGATGTTTGGCTTGTGATGTTTGACTTCTGATGTTTGACTTCTGATGTCTGACGTCTGTGGTCTTCAAAGCCTTGCAACAAGACATGCGCATTGGTTCCTCCAAAGCCAAACGAATTGACGCCGGCCAGGCGCGGCCCACCGCCGTTTTGCGGCCACGGTTCCAGTCGGTCTTGAATGCGCAATTTGAGTTGCTCGAAATTGATGTAAGGGTTGGGCGTGTTGAAATGCAAGTTGGGAGGGATCATGCCATGGTGCAGCGCCAGCGCCGTTTTAATCAGGCCGGCAATGCCTGATCCGGCTTCCAGGTGACCGATATTGGTTTTGACCGAGCCAACACGGCAATAATCGCCATCAGGCCGATTGGCCGACAAGACCTGACCTAACGCGTTGGCTTCGATAGGGTCACCGACGAGCGTGCCTGTGCCGTGCGCTTCGATATACTGAATCTGTTCTGGAGCAATCCCAGCTTGCTGGCAGGCCTCGCGCAACATGGCCGCTTGCGCTTGTTCATTGGGGACGGTGATGCCGTTGGTGCGTCCGTCTTGGTTGATGGCCGTCGCGCGAATGAGCGCATAAATCGGATCATCATCGGCCAGCGCCTGCGAGAGCGGCTTCAGGAGCACTACGCCGACGCCTTCCGCTCTAACGAACCCATTGCCATCGGCGTCAAACGCCTTGCATCGTCCGTGCGGTGACAGCATGGATAATCGGCTGAATCCAATGAATGCCTCCGGGCAGATGATGATGTTAATACCGGCAGCTATCGTCACATCCGATTCACCTGTCCAAAGACTACGGCAAGCTAGATGCGCCGCCACGAGCGACGATGAACAGGCCGTGTCAACAATCAGACTCGGGCCTTTGAAATCGAAACAGTACGAAAGGCGATTGGCGACGATACTCATGACGCCGCCCGTCGTCGTGTAGGTGTCAATTGTATTGCGCTCCTGATGGGTAGACTGAATCTGCGCGTAGTCATTCGTGGAGATGCCGACAAAGACGCCGGTGCGTCGTTGCGAAAGTCGGTCGAGCGGCTGTCCGGCGTCTTCAATAGCCTCGTAGGCCACTTCCAGCAGGAGCCGTTGCTGCGGGTCCATTTGCGCCGCCTCGCGCGGCGAGATACCGAAAAATCGAGC